>JBBSEL010000638.1:0-3623 GCA_038239755.1 Chloroflexia bacterium
CGGCCGGACATGCTCAACGCTTTTTATCAGCATTTGAGTTGATACGGGGTCATTTCCGGTTGAGTCGTCATAATAGGTCAGCCGCGGAGTACCGTGTCCAGCGGATGGCGCGATTTGCAAGCTGGCACGAAATGACAGCGATGCAACGGGCTGCCTAACGCGCAAAGACACGAGCGAAAGCATACTGTTAGCCCGATTGAGCTATTCCTTAGCTGCCTCATGCCAGTTGATCGAGTTAACTTGACAATACCATCATGAGTCTCCCTTCAGCACAGCTTGCCCGTTTCCACTAATGATCTTTCGCGAGCGCGCCGTGCTGTACTACTGCGGCGCGCCTGTTGATGCCATACACGGCTTATATCAACTTGGCAGGGATAGGCGAGAAAATGAAGTCAGATGGTATGTCGATGGCGGCTCACTCTTAGAGAGTGTTTTAGAAGGGGTGCTGGGAGCCGTTCGTCGTGGTATAATCGCGCCATGAAGCGCAAACCTTATCCCACGGACCTCGCGGATGCCGAATGGGCGCTGCTGGAGCCGCTCATTCCTCTGGCCAAGGAGGGCGGCCGCCCGCGCACCCACGCGATGCGCGAGATGCTCAATGCGATCTTCTATCATCTCGCCAGCGGGGCCGCTTGGCGTATGTTGCCGCACGACTTCCCGCCCTGGGAGACGGTCTATGGCTACTTCCGCGCCTGGCAAGAGGCCGGGCTGTGGGAGGAGTGGAACGCCACCCTGCGCCGGCAGGTGCGAGTCGCCGCCGGGCGGGACCCCGAACCGAGCGCGGCCATTATCGATAGCCAATCGGTCAAGACGACGGCGCGGGGCGGGGTGCGCGGCTACGACGCGGGCAAGAAAATCAAGGGCCGCAAACGCCACATCGCCGTAGACACGCTGGGCCTGCTGCTCGTGGTGGTCGTCTGGGCGGCCAACGTGCAGGACCGCGCCGGGGCCAAACCGCTGCTGGAACGGCTCAAGGCGCGGGCCCCCCGGTTGCAGTTGGTGTGGGCGGACGGCGGGAACCGCGGCAAGTTGGTGGATTGGGTGCAGCGCATGTGCCAGTGGATCTTGTGCAGCGTCAAGCGCGCAGAGGAGCAAAAAGGCTTCGTGCTGCTGCCGCGGCGGTGGGTGGTGGAGCGCACGTTCGCCTGGTTGCGCCGCTATCGGCGCTTGAGCAAGGATTACGAGGCCTTGCCGGAAGTGAGCGAGGCGTGGGTCTACGCGGCGATGGTGCATTTGATGCTGCGGCGGCTGCGGCGGGGCGGCGGGCAGCGCCAGCGGCGGCGGCGCGCCGCGCCCGCGCCCGCCGTCGTCTAAAGTCGGCAGCCGTCGCCGGGGGGAAGCCGGGGCGGGGTGCGCGCGCCCCGCAGCGGCGCGGGTGCGCGGGGTCGCGCCAGCAGAGCGCGGGTGGGGCAAACGAGAACATAGTAAGGACCTTACAGCGTGGAATCATGGCCCGATCCCGGTGGCGGCGCGGCAACGGCGTCCCGCCCTAACCGGAGCTAGTGGCTTTTAAAACACTCTCTTAGGCAAGGTGTTGTCACGCCGCGTCTAGCACGCGCTTTCGCAAGAGATCGAACTTGGCGCGGCCATACATCTCGCGTTTCCTCAGTTTCAGCCGGTTCACTTGACCTTCCACCGGCCCATTACTCCAGGCCTCCGTCAGCCCGGCCATCACCGCGTCCCTGTCCCGCTCTACTCCCGTCGCAAAGCTCTGTAAATCTTCCAGATTACTGGCTGCTACCTTCCTCAGCCAGTCCTCGAGAGGCTCGTCGCTCTCCTTGCGGACCATCTGTAGAAACTCCTGCACCAAGCCGTAGCCGGTCGCAACGTCGGCGCTTACCTCCTGTATCTGCTGCAAGACGGCCTTTTCGGCTAGGTTCAGGTCCTGTGGGTCCCGTAAGAGGAAGTAACTCAACCGTTTGGAGGAGGGGGCCCGCTGCTGGTGCTCCTGGCGGGCGCGCATTGTACGCTGCCGATGCTCTGGCGTTTGATACTGCCGTGCCCCGGTTTTGGCGGGTGTCTGCCGCTGCTGGGCGACCCACGTCGCGACCATTTTCCGAGAGCCTGGATACCCTTGCTGTTTTAACTCGCGCCATAACTGTACGCCGTTGTCACAACCTGCCTGCCAGCGGGTATACAAATACGGCAAGAACGCATCCAGTATACTGGGCTTGCTCTGGATCCGCGTCGCCGTCGGATCGCTGTCGCTACGCAAATAGCGGTACACGGTGCCCCGGCTCAACCCCATGTGTGCTGCGATGCTACGGATGCTCTCTCCGGCAGCGTGGCGGTGCCGCACCTGCTCATAGTGCGCCTGTTTGGTCGCCCGGCGAGCTTGCCAGACTGTTATTTCGGTCGTAGTACGCGGGGCGGGTAGCCGCTGCGCTTCGGGCGGGACGACAGGGGGGGCATTCGCCGTCAATCCAGTGCGGGGTAGCACGATCCCGCCGAATTTGCTGCGGTTACGATCCAGCAAGCGTTCCAGGGCTTCACGTAGATTCCCAACGAGATGAAAGCGGTCGGCAATCTGCCGGGCCTGGGGAGCCCCCAGGGTCGCACCGCGGATGTACTCGGTCGACCGATCGCGGGTGAGGACCTCCACCCCGGGGTGGGTATGCAACCAGGCTGCCAGGGTTTCGGCGGTGCGATCCGGCAAGAGGTCAATCGGGCGACGGCGTTCCTGATCCACCAGGATCGTGCCATAGTTGCGCCCTTTGCGAAACGCGAAATCGTCGAGACCGAGCACGCGCGGCGTTTTAACAGGTGGCTCCGGAGCCGCCCGGATCAACCGCAGTAAGGTCGCCGCACTGACCGGAATACTGAGACGGCCAATGAGGCGCGCCCCGGCATTCCCGCCGAGGGCATAGGCTACCGCGCGCAGAATCTGGGCGAGGCGAATCGTGCGACGCGCATAGGGGGCGACCAAGTGAGGCAAGCGCTCCGTGAAGATACGACGAGGGCAGGTCGCCAGGGCACAGAAGAACTTCCGGACGGTGAGATGCAACCGCACGGTATAGGCCGCCCAGGGCAAATCGGCAGGGCGACGCGAATAGGAGCTATGGACAGAGGTGCTCGGCGTGCCACAGAGGGGGCAGGTCGCCGCAGCAGCTGTAGCGGTCAGCGTGACCGAGATGCTTTCGGTAGCGATTTGGAGGTGGTCCAAACGAAGATCGGGAAGCTGGGGGGCAAGCTGAACCGCCAACGCAGAAGAGGGCGTGTTCATAGAACAAGTGTACCATATTGCCCGCCATTTCACCAAAAGTGACGAAGAACCAGGAATTCGGACCAAGCGCTAAGGTGGATGCCGGTGTGCTAGAATGGTATGATACAAAGGAGATTCGACTGATGACCACACCGCGCCGCAGTTACTCCGCCGAGTACAAAGCCAAAATCGCCCTGGAGGCGCTCAAGGGCCTGCGCCCCCTTAATGAACTCGCCGCCGAGCACGGCATCCATCCGAACCAGATCGGCCAGTGGCGCACCCAGCTGCTCGCCGCTCTTCCAGGCATCTTTTCCGAGCGCGGCGGCCAGCGTGAGAAAGCCGCCGAGGAGCTCCAGGCCCAGCTCTACCAGCAGATCGGCCAGCTCAAGGTCGAACTCGACTGGTTGAAAAAAAGCGTCAG
>JBBSEL010000639.1:0-3619 GCA_038239755.1 Chloroflexia bacterium
TGAAGCCACCCCCGGCAGCAGTTGTGCGACCTACACCGTGCGCCTGAGCGGCTGCACCACGCCCCCGCCCGCGCCGCTCACCTGCAATAGCAGTGTCACCGGCAGTATCGGGTCCAGTGATCCGGTGCAGACCGGCCACCTGACCCCGAACGGCACCCCCAGCACCTGCACGGTGCCGCAAAGCGCCGGGCCGACGGTGCCAGGCAATGTCCACTATCACACCTACCAGTACACCAACACCAGCGGTAACGCTGTGTGCCTCACCGTGCAGGTAGATGCCACCTGCGGCGGCGCATCCGCTGTCTATAGTGCCGCGTACCTGGGGAGTTACAATCCCACCAACCCCGCCGCCAACTTCCTCGGCGCGTCCGGTGTGACCGGCAGCAGCCTGAGCTATTCAGTGACGGTGCCCGCCGGGCAGACGATGATTGTCGTCGTTCATGAAGCCACCCCCGGCAGCAGTTGTGCGACCTACACCGTGCGCCTGCACGGCTGTGCCATCGCGCCGACCCGGGTGCCGACCAACACCCCGACCAACACCCCGACCAACACCCCGACGGATACGCCGACCAACACGCCGATCATCAGGCCGGAACCGCCGACCCAGCCCGCCAGCACCCCGACCGAGACCTCGACCAGCAACCCGGCTCCGCTGGGTATCACCCCGACCACTACACCTGAACTACCGGGCCAGCCGACCACCCCACCGGGGGCGACCCTGACCCCGCCCGAACCGAGCCGCACCCCCGCGCCGCCGCCGCTGATCGTGCTGACGAAGGATGATGGGCGCACAGTGGTCAACGTGGGCGATGTGTTGACCTACGACATCAGCTTCCGCAACGCCGGGGCGACCCCGCTCTACAACCTTACCCTGACCGACGAACTGCCGCCCGGCCTGGCTTACCAGAGCTGTGCGCTGGTAGCGCCTGCCAGCGGAAGCTGCGCCTTCACGTTGCCCCGTAGCGTGCGCTTCACCATCACTAGTCCCAACCCGTTGCTGCCCGGCGAGGAACGACACCTTCAAGTGGTCGTTCACGTGCAGACCGATGCCCCGGCCTCGCTGCACAACGTCGTCATCCTGCGTGGCACCACCAACCCACAAGCTGCTGTCGCGCCGCCCTCCGGCTCGGCAGGTGGGCCATGCACTCAACCCCCTGGCTCCGGCAACTCCGGCAACTCCGGCAACTCCGGCAACTCCGGTGGTTCCGGCTCCGGCAACTCCGGTGGTTCCGGCTCAGGTAACACCGGCTCCGGCAACTCCGGCCCGACGCCTGGTTCGGGTAGTTCCGGCCAGTCGGGCGGATGTTCGGAGCCGGGCAGTGGCAACGCGGGCGGCGCTGGTTCGGGTAGTTCCGGCACCGGCTCCGGCACCACGGGCGGCTCCGGCGCAGCAGCGGGCACCCCGGTGCCAGGCGACTACGCCGAGTTCATTCTGCCCGCTACCGACACCGATGTCCTCAGCGGCACTCTGGTTGGGATGCCCCGTTCAGGCCAGGCTCCGGACTCGTCTGCCTTCTGGCTGGTGATGGGTGCCGCCCTGCTGCTGCTGCTCACCGGCCTGGGCCTACGGCGGCGTGTGCGCTAACCCACGCATCGTCGCTACACCAGCAGGGGCACCGACCACCCGGTCGGTGCCCCTGCTGCTATTGTAGCAATCCCTTTTTAAAGGGAAATTGTGGCTAACGTAACCGCGCTTATCGAATCCAGGCACAGTGAGTGGGGGTGGCGGAGCGCGCCGGGTGGCCCTGCCCCGCGACGGAAGAGGGTAGGGGATGCCCTGGGCGAGCTGAGTTCCCAGTCAACCGTAAAGTGATCCATAAAATGACCGCCTGATAGTATCGGACAATTCGCGCGCTAACTCCTCCCAGTTCGCCTGCATACCCCGGTATCGCACGGCAAAGCTGTCATACCATCCC
The DNA here is from genome assembly GCA_038239755.1 of Chloroflexia bacterium. GTDB lineage: Bacteria > Chloroflexota > Chloroflexia > QHBQ01 > JAICKM01 > JBBSAN01. Next base: position 1,917 of record JBBSEL010000639.1, read on the forward strand.
CAGGCCAAGCCGGTCCTCATACCGATTCGACCAGCCGATATTGCCGGGTCATGCGCGCAGTGCCCATGCGGAGTTGCCAATAGCGATACAGTCGAGTTATAGCAATGAGGAGGGCAGGAAGCCCGCGGCATACAATCAAGGAAGAAGGGCAGGAGAGCGGGGGTAACATCGGTACTGAAGGATCACATAAGTGCCCAGCCTGTTGAAAAACCCTCGGGTCACCAGGAGAGTTTGGCATAGGTAATCACCTGGTGGCGCCGTCCCTCGGGTTCTATATCGTTGATCCACCAAAAGATCGGGCTACGGCTGTGCTCGTCCTGACGATCCAGGGTGCACCCGTGGGGCCGGGCCGCCGTCCCCCGCCCCGTTTCTGCACCAGCCGTTTGAGATTTTGCCCGGCCGCCACCAGGACGCCTTCGCGATTGACCTTGGGGAGCGTGCGTAAACGGAAGCGACTGCCGCGGTGCCCGGCTTTGGCCTCGCCAAACAAGGGTTCTACCCAGACCTGCCGTTTGCGCAGCGCTCTCGCCTAGGCGGCGGTCTGGTGATAGCTGCGCACCCGATCCAGATACGCTTCATCAAAGTGGCGGCGCAGTGTACGCCCATTCTCGCTGTCGGTACACTGCACTTTCAAGGGACAGGCATTGCACGTCACCGCATCCGCTTGATAGAGGCTGACCCGGTCGGTGTACAAATGGGTCCGCCAGCGCACCACCGCGCCTCCCGGACAGCGGTATTGATCTGCTTCCGCTTCATAGATAAAACGGTGCTGGCCAAAGAACGGCGTCCGCGTCTCGAAATCGGGCAGCGGTATATAGGCGCGGATGCCCGCGTCCTCCAGCGCCACAATATTCTCCAGCGTCCCATACGTGGTATCCCCCGTGACCTGGCGCGGGTGCAAGTGCCAGCGAAAACAGACCCGCCAGAGCAGATCCAACATCGGTTGGTTCTCGGTGACTTCGGACGGCGTGACCAAGGCGGCGAGGATAATGCGGGCTTTGCCGCCATCGACCACATAGTGGGTATGGTAACCTAAAGGCACCCCGCCCCCTTTCTTGCGCATCAGGCTGGCATCGGGGTCGGTGGTACTGACCCAGAGATCGGCTATGCGTTGATAGCCGCCGCGCTTGGTGCTGCGGTCGGGACGGCCCATCTCCGTGATCCAGTCTTGGCGCTTGGGCGGGGCAGGCGGGGCCGGTGGCGCATCCTCTGCGGGCGGCCGAATCGGGATCGGAGCCGGGGCTAGCGCGAGTTCATTCGCCGGAGCGAGGACATCGGTGGCGGGAGTGGGTTCCGGAAAGAGGGTGGCCAGGTGCGCGGTGAGCGCGTCGGCGTAGAAGCGCGGGACCATGGTGTCGCGATCGGCATTGGCCTCGACCTGAGTGGCATCAAAGTAGAGTTCCTGACCCCAGACCAGCCCGGCTTGGCGACACTGCTCGACGATTTGGTCAAAGAAGCGGCGGAAAGTAGCCAGGCCGTAACGGAGGCGGATCTTGGTCAGGCTGGAATGGTCCGGCAAGGCCTCGGCGAAGTCATCGCCGAGATACCAGCGCACGCTGAGCCGGTCGGCAGCCACGCGTAGCAACTGGCGTTCCGACCGCAGATCCTCAAAGAACATCACCAGTTGGAGTTTGAAAAAGACGACCGGGTCAACGGAGGGGCGGCCCCCGACGGCATAGAAGGGACGCACAAACTCACGGACA
>JBBSEL010000640.1:0-3619 GCA_038239755.1 Chloroflexia bacterium
CGCCCGCGCACCTGGACCGGCCCGGTGGACAGCGGTTTGATGAAGCTGGGAGGCACCGGAGTTACGTTCATGGGTCGCAAATTGGAAGTCGTGCAGGCCACCAGGAACAGCAGGCAGAGGATGCTCAGAACACGGATCCCGACCCCCTGCCCCCGGATTCCTGTCGTCAAGGCACCAGGCCTGCCGGGCCGCTCGCCAACCGCAGGATCAGATCGTGGGCGGGGGGCGGCGCGTCGGTCCAGACCAGGCGATCAAGTAATGCCGCCGCCGTGGCCCGATAGGTCGCCGCCTCCGCCCCGTAGCCCTGCTGGGCCAGGCACACGGCGAGGGCCGCACAGGAGCGGGCGTGTTCCAGCGGGTAGATGTCGGCGGACACGTGGGCCAGGCTCGTTTCCAGGCTCTGGCGGGCCTCCCCCGCCCGGCCCAGCGCCAGTTGGGCCAGGCCCAGGATGCGCCATGTCGAGCCTTGCGAGTAGCCATCGTCATCGGCCACGGTGGCGGTGCCCTGTTCGGCCAATGCCCGCGCCCCCCCGGCGTCACCCTCGGCCAACTGCACTTCGGCCAGCCCCCGGTAGAGTTCGGGCAGCACCCCCCGGATGCCGCTGGCGCGGGCCATCTCCAGGCCTTGCTCGTAGTGGGTGCGGGCGGCGGCAGTCTGCCCCTGTAGCCCGGCGGCCATGCCCAGGGTACGCAAGGCCCACACCGCCGCCCGGCGATCCCCCAGGCGCAAGAGCAGGCTCAGCGAGTCCTGGGCATAAGTGGTGGCCTGTTCCAGAGCGCGGCGGTCGGCGCTGACAAAGCCGAGCGTGACCAGGCACATCGCCTCGCCGTGCTTGTGGTCCAACTCGCGCTCCAGGGCCAACGCCTCCTGCGCGTATTCGTGGAAGTGGCGCAGATCGAGGGCGTAGGAATGGAGCAGGGCCAGGCTCCGCAGGCAGGTCGCGGCCTCGCGGCGGTCGCCCAATTGGCGGAAGGCGGCCAGTGCCGCCGTCATGCACCGGTCCGCCACCTCCATATCGTCGCGGCTGAGTGCGATCAGCCCCAGTTCGCGCATGACGCGGGCCTCACCGCGCAGGTCTGCCGCCTGCCCGCCACGGACCCCAGGATGGGGGGGGGGGACCTGAGTATCGCGGGCGCGGAACAGTCCTAGCGCCTGGTTCAAGGCCAGGCGGGCCGCGTCCACGTCGTCATGGTGGCGGTGGGCCAAGCCCAGGAGCAGGTGTGCCTCCGCCGTCCCACTACGATCCCGGAGCGCGCGGAACAGCCCGAGCGCCGCCGCCGCATCCCCTTCCAGGGCCTGGAGATCGCCCTGCTGGCGGCGCACCTCGGCCCGTTTGAGCAGGGCGCGCCCGCGCTCCGACAGGGTCGTAACCGTGCAGGCCTGGTCGATCACCGTGTTCAGTTCGGCCACGGCGCGGGGATAATCCTCCAACCCGGCCACAACGGTGGCGTGGCTGCACAACACGCTGAGATAACGCTCCTGCAAGGGGCCGGGCGCACCGTCGGCGGGGAAGCGTTCGCTGGTGCCCATGATCTCCAGCGCCCGCCAGTAATATTGCTCGGCCTCGGTCAAGGCCTGCCGCTCACCCGCCACGTCGCCCGCCGCTTCGAGGAAGCGGATCGCCTTGTCTTCCAGCGTGGTGATGGTGGCAATCCCCAGGGTCATCATCTCGCGGCCCAGCGCCAGCGCCTGCTCGTAATGATAGGCCAGCAGGTCGGCAAATTCGCGCAGCCGGTCGCCTGCCTTCGCCTCGATCCAGGCGGCGACATGGGCGTGGGCATCGCCGCGCAGCGCTTTGGGCAGGCTGCCATAGGCCACGTCACGGGTCAGCACGTTGCGGAAGCTGTATTCGGCCTCCCCGGCGAAGGTCGGGTTGCCCCGGCTGACGATGAACTCGCGGCTCTCCAGCATGTCCAGCGCCGCCTGCACCTGGGCGCGGTTGATCTGCGGGAACATATCATCCACCGCGCCCAGCCAGAAGATGCGCCCGACCACCGATGCGCCCTGGATCACCCGCTTTTCCAGTTCGGGCAGCGCGTCCAACCGGGCGGCCACCAGCGCCTGGATGGTGTTGGGGATGCGGGCATTCTCCAGCGATTTGACCACTTCCCATGCCCCGTCGCGGAAGATCAGCGTGCCCGAGTCGATCAGGATCCGCATGATTTCTTCGACAAAGAAGGGGTTGCCCTCGGCCTTACGCAGCACCAGTTCCTCAAAAGTCGGCGGCAGGTGGTCGTTGGAGAGGAGTTCGTGGATCAGCACCCGGCTTTCGGCTTCGGGCAGGGCCTGGAGGGGTAGGCTGGTGCTGGCCTTTTCGGCGCGGGAGCGGGCGACCCAGGCCGCGCCCGGCCCACTCTCGGCCATTTCGGGGCGGGTCAGGCAGAGGATCAGGATCGGCAGGTGGGCCAGCGACTCGCGGGCCTGCTCGATAAACTGGAGCAAGACGCTGTCGGCCCAGTGGATGTCCTCGAAGGCCAGCACCAGCGGCAGGCTGGCCGCCAGCCGGGCGAAGAAGCGCCGCAGCGCCCAGAACAATTCTTCCTTGACTGTCTCCGGGTCAATCGCCGTGCCGTCGGCGGCGGGGCGCAGGCCCAGCACCACCCCCAGCCAGTGGGTGATCGTCGCCACGTCGGTGGTGGACGCGGCCTCGGCCAGCGCCAGCGCATGGTTGCCGCCCTGCCGTTCCAGCAGATCGAGCAGCGACCCGGTGGTGCTGACGAAGTCGGAAAAGACGTGCTGCACCGTCTCGCGCAGCTTGGTTTCGGCCACCGGGTGTGGGTCGTCGTCAAGAATGCCGCACTGGGTCTTGATGATCTCGGCCAGGGCGCGGAAGCCGACGCCGGGGCCATAGGGCAGGCAGCGTCCCTTGCGGAAATAGACTGGCTGGGGCAGGCCGTCGAGGTATTTTTCCAGTTCCCAGAGGAGGCGGCTCTTGCCCACCCCCGCCGCGCCCAGCACCAGCGCCTGCTGTAGTTGCCGCTCCTGAGCGACCTTGCGAAACAGTGTCTTGAGCGCCGTGAACTCGGTATCGCGCCCGACCATGCGCGCTTCCAGGCCGCGCACACCGCGCCCGGTGCCGCGCCGCGCCTTCACCCGCACAACTTCCCAGGTGCTGACCGGCTCGCGCTTGCCGCGCACCGAGATAGCCCCTTGCGCGCGGTACTCGATGACCGGGGCAGTGGCGCGGTGGGTCGCCTCACCGACCAGGATCTGCCCGGCCCCGGCAGCATGTTGCAGCCGTGAAGCCAGGTTCACCGCATCGCCCATCACCGTGTAGTCCTGGTCGCGCCCGGCCCCCATCCGCCCGGCCAGCACTTCGCCGGTGTTGATCCCGACGTGCAGTTGGAGGGGGAAGCCGCGCAGCCGCTCGAACTGGGCGCTCAGGTCGCGCACCGCCACCTGCATCTCGATGGCACAGCGCACCGCCCGCTCGGCATCGTCCTCGTGGGCGCGGGGCGCGCCGAAGATCGCCATGATGTTGTCGCCCAGGAACTTGTCCACCCGGCCCTCATAGCGCTCGACCTCTTCGGCCAGGCGACCCAGGCACTGGTCCATCACCGCTTTGACCTCTTCGGGGTCCAGCCGCTCGGCCAGTTGGACAAAGCCGGAGATGTCGCC
>JBBSEL010000641.1:0-3607 GCA_038239755.1 Chloroflexia bacterium
CTCCCACCATCGCGAATTTTGGCGCGTCGCCTGTCCCCGCCTCGTGTTTCCCCCGTTTTTGATGGCCCAGGACATGCTCAGTTGTGCCCAACTCTCGTCCGCCGGGCTACCGCCTGACGGGGGGGCAAGGCCGGATGTGCAATCCACGGCAGTGCCGCGCAGTGGGGCCACGCGGGGCGTCTACGAGTTCCGCCGCGGGCGAACTTCTTATAGAAAGGCTGGGTTGGGTGATGAGTAAAGTCCTCGCGATCATCATGGCCGGCGGCCAGGGCGAGCGGTTAAGTCTCCTCTCGGCAAAACGCGCCAAACCTGCTGTCCCCTTTGCCGGTAAATATCGCATTATTGATTTCGCGCTAAGCAACTGTGTCAACTCTGGCATCTTCGACGTGGCTGTGCTGACCCAGTATCGGCCCCACTCGCTGCACGATCATATCGGGATCGGCAAGCCGTGGGACCTCGACCGGCGGCAGGGCGGCGCGCACCTGCTCCAGCCCTATATCGGGCGGCAAGAGTCGGACTGGTACCAGGGCACCGCCGACGCCGTCTACCAGAACCTCGGCTTCATTATGGAAAGCCGCTGCGATTACGTGCTCATCCTGGCGGGCGACCATATCTACCGCATGGATTACACGCCGATGATCGCCTTCCACCAGCAGCACGGGGCCGATGTGACCCTGGGCGGCGTGGTCATCCCCATCGAAGAAGGGCCGCGCTTCGGCATTCTGGAGACCGATGCTGGAGGCCGGGTGGTCTCGTTTGAAGAGAAGCCGGCCAAGCCACGCGGCACGCTCGGCTCGATGGGCATCTATGTCTTCTCCCGCGACACCCTGGCCCGTGTCCTCCTTCAGGATGCCCGGTTCAACGAACCCGACGCGCCGCCCAGCCAGCACGACTTCGGGCGCAATATTATCCCCGGCATGATGGCGCGGGGCGAGCGGGTCTTTGCCTACCCCTTCAGCGGCTACTGGCAAGATGTGGGCACCGTGCAATCCTACTGGGAAGCGCACATGGGCTTGTTGGAAGACCGCCCCAGCTTCGACCTCTATGACCCCGCCTGGGTGGTCCACACCCGCAGCGAGGAACGCCCCCCCGCCCAGATCCACGAAGGGGCCGAGATCACCCGCAGCCTGATCTCCCACGGCTGCATCATCCGGGGCCGGGTGGAGCATAGCGTCCTCTCGCCGGGGGTGATTGTCGAAGCCGGAGCGGTGGTCCGCGACTCGATCTTGCTCTTTGATACCGTGGTAGGGGCGGGGAGTGTCGTGGACCGGGCGATCCTGGACAAAGAGGTAGTCGTCGGCAAGAACTGCCAGATCGGCTACGGCGACGACATGACCCCGAACCAGCAAGAGCCGACCCGGCTCGACACCGGCATCACCCTGATCGGCAAGCGCACCTGCCTGCCCGATAACCTGAAGGTGGGGCGCAACTGCAAGATCGGCACCGACCTGCGCCCGCAAGACTTCACCACCGACCACCTGGCGAGTGGGGAAACGGTGGAGGATCGCACCTTCCTGCATGGGTGGGAACGCGAACTGGCCCGGCGCAACTCCAACGAGGTGTAAGCGCCGGGGATCGGGAACCTGAGCCAGAGAGGAGGGGCCATGCTTCTTGTCGGGGACGTGGGCGGCACGAAAACCGAACTCGCCGTCTATTCTACTGCCGCCGGGCCACATGCGCCGCTGGCCCAGGCAGTGTTTCAGAGCGCGCTCTACCCGTCGCTGGAAGCGGTGGTGCGCGAGTTCCTTGCCACCGCCCGGCTAACGGTGGACCACGCCGCGATTGATGTGGCCGGGCCGGTGTTCGCCGGGCGGGCCAAAATCACCAACCTGCCCTGGATGGTCGATGCGGAGGTGCTGAAAGAGGACTTGCACCTGCGCTCGGTCCATCTGTTGAACGACCTGGAAGCGATCGCGCTGGCTGTGCCGATCCTGGACCCGGCGGACCTCTACACGATCAATCCGGGGCGGGTGCTGGCCGAGGGGGCGATCGCGGTGGTCGCGCCGGGCACCGGGCTGGGCGAAGCGTTCCTCACCTGGGACGGCACCCGCTACCGGGCCAACCCCGCCGAGGGCGGCCATGCCGACTTCGCCCCGACCACCGATCTCGAAGTCGGGCTGCTCCAGTATCTGCTCAAACGCTTCAGTCATGTCAGCGTGGAGCGGGTCTGCTCCGGCAGCGGGATCCCCAACATCTACGACTACCTGCGCGACAGCAACTATGCGCCCGAACTGCCGGAGGTCGCCGCCGAACTGGCGGCGGCCCCCGACCGGACACCGGTGATCGTCCAGGTCGCGCTCGCGCCGGGCACGCCCTCGGTCTTGTGCGCGACGACCCTGGAGATCTTCATCTCGATCCTGGGGGCAGAGGCGAGTAACCTGGCGCTGAAGGTGCTGAGCAGCGGCGGGGTCTACCTGGGCGGCGGGATTCCCCCGCGCATCCTGACCGCCCTGGGGGATGGGCGGTTCATGCGTGCCTTCTTGCGCAAAGGCCGTTTCAACGAGCTGCTGGCCTACATGCCCGTGCATGTCATCGTCCGGCAGGCCGCGCTGCTGGGCACCGCGCATTATGGCCTGGAGCAAGAGCGCCAGGCGCAGCAGGTCTGAGACCGAGGATAGGATGCGATGACCGACAACCGGCCCCTCAAAATTTTGATGGTCGCCACCGAGGCGGTGCCGTTCGCCAAAGAGGGCGGGGTGGCCGACGTGATCGGCAGCCTGCCCAAAGACCTGGCCGCGCTGGGCCACGATGTGCGGGTCTTCATCCCGCGCTATGGGAGCATCGATCTGCTCCGCTGGCAACTCCAGCCCAGCGGGTTGCTGCATGGGCTGCCCCTGGCTGGGAGCAGCCCCGTCTCCATCTACCGGACCCAATTGCCCGATGCGCCGGTCACCGTCTACCTGCTGGACCATGAGCCGTTTTTTGGTCGCCATACCCAGATCTATCTGGGGCTGGACCAGCGCGACGAACAGCGGCGCTTCTTGCTCTTTTGCCGGGGCGTGCTCGACGCACTACCGCTGCTCGGCTTCGCCCCCGACATCATCCACCTGCACGACTGGCAGACCGCGGCCTGCGCCGCCTACCTGCGGACCAGCTATCGCCACCTGCTGCGCGGGGGGCAAACCCGCGTCGTCTATACCGTGCATAACTTGCAATACCAGGGGCGTTGGGATGTCTCGATTCTGGACGAGGCCGGGCTGGATCGCGGGCAGGTCTTCACCGCGAACGGCCTGGAGTTCTGGGGCGATGTCAACTGGATGAAGGCCGGGCTGGTCTATGCCGATGTGGTGACCACGGTGTCGCGCCGCTACGCCGAGGAGATCCAGACGCTGGATTTCGGCTGGGGTCTCGATGAGATCCTGTTCCAGCGTCACTCGCGCCTGTTCGGCATCCCCAACGGCCTCGACTGGGTGGACTGGAACCCGGCGACCGATGCCGCCCTGGCGGCGCGCTACACCGCCGCCGATGCCCCGGCGGCGAAGGCGCGCAACCGCACGGCGCTGCGGCAAGAGTTCGACCTGCCCGACGATCCCGCCCTGCCGCTGCTCGGCATTGTTAGCCGCCTGGTCGATCAGAAGGGCTTCGACCTGCTGGCCGCGCTGGCCGA
>JBBSEL010000642.1:0-3603 GCA_038239755.1 Chloroflexia bacterium
AGGGCAGAGGGTTGCGGTCAGGAACACGTAGTCGTCACCAGTCCTTAACCCCTATCGTCCATTGGCGATTTCACGCATCACGTTTCACGTTTCACGCCATCATTTACTAACCACCAACCACCAACCACCAACCACTCGTCATGGGCATACTCGCACCCGTCGGGCTGGCGCTGGCGCTGCTGGCGATCCCGATCATCATTTTCTATATGCTGCGGCTGCGGCGGAACGAAATCACCGTGTCGAGCAACCTGCTCTGGCAACAGGTGGTGCAGGACCGGCAGGCCAACGCGCCCTGGCAAAAGCTGCGGCGCAATCTGCTCTTGCTCTTGCAACTGCTCCTGCTGGCGTTGCTGGTCATCGCCATCGCCCGGCCTTTCTTCCTGACCAACGCCCCGGCAGCGGGCAACATGATCGTCGTCCTCGACGGCTCGGCCAGTATGCAGGCGACGGACGGCACGGTCGCGGGCGCGCCCACCCGGTTTGCCCAGGCTCAGCGCGAGGCGGCGCGGCTGGCCGACACCCTGGCCCCCGACGAGCGGATGACCATCATCTGGGCCGGGCCGGTGCCCAGCACCGCCGTCGCGGGCAGCGGCAACAAGGGGGTGCTTCAGGGCGCGATTGCCGCCCTCCGCCCCAGCAGCGGCGGGGCCGATATGGGCGCCGCGCTGACCCTGGCGGCGGGCGCGGCGGCCCAACTTGGGCAGGCTACCGTCGTCGTCATCAGCGACGGCGCGTTGGGGACCGCCGCATTGCCCGCCATCCCCGCCCCGGTGCAATACATCCCCGTCGGCCAGAGCGGGCGTAACAGCGCGATCACCGCCCTGGTGGTGCGCGACTCGGCCACCGGGCCGCAACTGTTCGCCAGCCTCGCCAACTATGACACCCAGATAACGAGCGGCCTGCTGACCGTCCGCGTGGCCGGGGCGAACGGCGGCGAGCGGCTGTGGGACTCGCGCCAGTTGACCATCTCGCCGGGCCAGGACCAGACGCTGACCTTCGCCGACCTGCCGCTGGACACGAGCCTGATCACCGCCACGCTGAACCTGCCCGACCTCCTACCGCTGGACAACACGGCCTGGGCGGTGCGGGCCACGGCGGCGACCTCGAGCACGCTGCTGGTCAGCGAGAGCAATAACTTCCTTGAACGGGCGCTGACCCTGCTGCCCGGTGTGCGGCTGTTCAAGGTGACCCCTGCCGAATACGCCCCCTCGCCCGGCTACGCGCTGACCGTCTTTGATGGCACCTTGCCCGCCACCCTACCGCCCGGTAACCTCTTGCTGATCAACCCGCCCAACTCGCCCCTGGTGCCGATTTCGGGCACGCTGGACTACCCGGTGATCGGGCTGGCCGAGCAGAACGACCCGCTCCTGCGCTACGTGGACTGGAGCAAGGTGCATATCGCCAAAGCGGCGCAGGTGCAGACCCCGCCGTGGGCACGGCCCCTGGTCCGCACGACGACGGGCGCGCCGCTCCTGCTGGTGGGCGAAACGGCGGGGCACCGCATCGCCGTCCTGCCGTTCGACCTGCACCAGTCCGACTTCCCGCTGCTGGTCGCCTTCCCGATCCAGATCAACAACCTGCTGGTCTGGCTCCAGCCCACCGGCACGGTCGAGGCCCCGCCCCGGCTCAGCCCCGGCACCGCTCTGGCGCTCCACCCCCGCGCCGAGGCCGAGCAAGTCGTGATTACCAGCCCCGGTGGCCGCGTGACCACGCTCCCCGCCGCGCCGACCATCGCCTTTGCCGATACCGACGAGTTGGGGGTGTACCGGGTGGCGGCACGGACCAAAGGCCAGCCGCTCGGCCCGCCCGATTATTTCGCCGTCAACCTGTTCAGCGCCACCGAGTCGAACCTGGCCCCCCAGGCCACCATCCCTGTCGCCGGGCAGCCCACCACCCCCGGCACCACCCAATCGCAGCGCCCGCAAGAGTTCTGGCCCTGGCTGCTCGTTGCCGCCCTGCTCCTACTCACCCTCGAATGGTGGATCTATAACCGGGGCCGCGTCGTCTTCGCCCCGCGCCGCTGGGCCGCCGCTCTCGCCGCGCTCCGCCCCCGGCGCGGTTAATCAGGCCGAACTGGCTCACGGCACCCGGTCGAACGCGATCCAGGCGATGGTGACGGGCGACGGCGGTGTGGCCGGGGTGAAGCGCAGGGCGGTGCTTGGGGCAGGGAACGTCGCGGCGGGCCAGAACGACCAGTAGACATGGGCCTGCCCGTCGGCCTTGAGCGGGAGGGGATTGGGAGCCGGGGACCAGTCGCCGCCTGCATCGCGCCACGCCCACCCGCTCATGGGAGACGAAGCCGGATCAGCGGGGCCGCGCAGGGCCACGCGCAGCCGCACGAACTGCGCCGTCCCTGATACTGGCGACAGATCCGGCCCGGTCAGGGTGGCCTGCCCGCTGGGTTGCACCGTCAGCCCCGCGCCCGGTGTGCAACGGGCGGTGCCTGCTGCTGCCGCCCACTGTGCCAGCACGGCGGGGACGCACTGCCGGAAGTCCCACACCTGCCCCCCCGGCCCCGGATCGGCAGGCGGTGGGCTGTCGCCGGTGATCGCGGCGGCGGCGAGCACGGTGGGGTCGGTTGCGGGCGGCATGAGCGGAAAACGCAAGGCCACCGCATCGCCCGGCGCAGCGGCCAGCGGCGCGGCCAGCGCATCGGGCACCGGGACAATGCCCGCCTGCTCCCCGCTGGCGAAGTAGCGCAGGTCGCCCAGCCCCAGCCGCACGAGGTAGGCCCCCTGGATATTGTCGGGGATGTGCTCAACATACCAGGTCATGCCGTAGCGTTGCAGCGGCGGGGGCAGCAGCGTGTCCAGGTCGCGGCCCAGGCGGTCTACGGCCTGCCCCGCCGCGATCCAGGGGCCTAACTGCACCCAGCAGACCGCCCCACTTGCCAGCAACCCGGCCCCTAGCAGCCCCCCCGCCAGGGAGGGACGCAGCCGGGCCAACGCCGGATAGAGCAGGGCGGCCACCCCGGCGCAATACCCGGCAGCCGCCAGGTAGAGCAGCCGGTTGTCCTCCAAGTCATCTATCCGTGGGGCGACGTGGATCACCGGGGCAAGCGCCAGCGCCATCCAGGCCCCGGCGACGCTCAGCACCCGCCACTGGCGACGGCCAAAGGCGACCAGCCCGGCGACCAGCGCCAGCGCCGTGATCCCGGCCAGCAGCGGCCCCGCCGCCGCCCCCCAGATCGTCGTGTTGAGCGGACCCAGCAGCACCCGGTCATAGGCCAGCAGCCGCCCGCCCAATGACACCGTGTCGAGCATCATGCCCCCGGTGCCCCACACCCCCAGGCGCAGCACTAGATAACCGACCCCCAGCAGCCCGAACGGTAGTAGGGCGAGTGCCGCCTGCCGGGGTGTGCGCAGAGGGCTGTGCGGGGCCGCAAGCCAGGCGGTGCAGGCGAAGAGAGGGAAGAACAGCAGCAGGCTCTCTTTGCTGCCCAGGCCCAACACCAGCAGGGCCAGCGCCCCCGCATACCAGCCCGCCCCGCCGCGCCGCCACCAGACCGTGAACGCCCATAAGGCGGTGATGCCGAACAAGGCCGCCAGCAGGTCCCACTGCGCCGCCGCCCAGGCGACCGCTTCGAGATGCAAGGGGAAGACG
>JBBSEL010000643.1:0-3602 GCA_038239755.1 Chloroflexia bacterium
CATACGGCGGGAGCAGCGTGGGCAAAGAAGGAGATGCGGAATGGACCCCGGCTACAGAACTTTTGAGTTTGACCTTCCGGGAGCGCTTCTCGCCGACTTGGTTAGGGTATTGGATGGATTAGCTGCGGCCCCGCTAAATTCTACTGCGCTCACGGTTGTTGAGGAAGCACAGGGTGTTTACCAGCTATTCTTAGACGGTAAGATCGTCTATATTGGTAAGACGGACGCCGAGGCGGGTCTTCGTGCGCGGCTCAATCGCCATGAACAGAAAATCCAACAGCGCATCGGCCTCGATCCGCTGCGTGTGTCCTTCAAGGCAGTGCGTATCTACGTATTTACGGCTGTCGATCTGGAAACCCAACTGATCAAACATTATGGAGGTACTCCTCAAGTGCCATGGATTGGCAGTGGTTTCGGCTCAAACGATCCTGGTCGCAACCGCGATAATATGAAATACAAGAGCGGGCACTTCGACTTGCTATACCCAATCGATATTGATAAGGTGCTTCATACCCTGTTCCCGGTATCTGGAACAGCCGCTAACCTTTTCGGCGCATTACGGAGTGCGGTGCCTTATACGATTCGATCTGAGACTGGTGGGCACTCACGCCAAGCTCATCCAGATCTTGTAAATACGCTCATCACCTTGCCCAGCAATACGGGTCTGACTGCGCGGCAGGTGATTTCAGCAGTTGTGGCTAACCTTCCCCCAGGATGGCAGGCTGTACAATTACCTGGCTACATCATTCTCTACAAGGAGAGCCAGAACTATTCACATGGAATAGTGATCAGTCGTTCTCCTTAGTGAGTTCTTCTCGCATCTGCGCGCTACCCAACCCTATTGACAACCCGCCCCCCCTGTGCTAAACTCCGCTTAGTTTGTTGGGGCAACAAACTAACACTCACCCCTGGCAATTCGCAACTCGTCACGCAATGGAGCCACGAGCCACGAACCACCCGCCACGAGCCACGTCGCTCGCCGCCGAGATGATCGAGACCGAGCTGGCCGATGTGGTCGGCCCGGCCCACGTCTCCACCCGCGCCAGCGACAAGCTCGTCTACGCTACCGACTGGTCGTGGATGCCCCAGATGTGGCTCGACCGCGGGGCACCCCCGCCCAGCCCCGACTGGATCATCCACCCCGGCTCGCCCGAAGAGATCAGCCGCCTCCTCACCGTTGCCAACGCCTACCGCCTGCCGGTGGTGCCCTGGGGCGGCGGGTCGGGCACCCAGGGCGGCGCGGCCCCCATCTACGGCGGCATTCTGCTCGACCTCAAGCGGCTCGACCGCATCGGCCCGATCAACACGACCGACCTGACTGTCACCGCCCAGGCGGGGGTCATCGGCGCGGTGCTGGAAAAGGCGCTCAACGAGCAGGGCCTGACCTTCCCCCACTACCCCGCCTCGGCCAACGCGGCCACCGTCGGCGGCTACCTGGCGGCGCGCGGCTCCGGCGTCATCTCCACCAAATACGGCAAGGCCGAAGACCTGGTCCTCGCCATCGAAGCCGTCTTGCCCGACGGCACGATCATCCGCACCCCCCCGGTGCCCAGCCACGCCAGCGGCCCCATGCTGATGAACCTCTTCCTCGGCTCCGAGGGCACGATGGGCGTGATCACCGAAGCCACCTTCCAGATCGAGCGCCCGCCCGAAACTCGCCTCTTCCGCGCCGTCCTCTTCGACAATATCCACGACGCGCTGGACGCCGGGCGCGAGATCATGCTGGCCCGCCTCCAGCCCGCCGTCCTGCGCCTCTACGACGAAGGCTCCACCGCCTCGCTGATCAAGCGCGTGCTCAATCTCGATTTGCAAGGGGCCTACCTGATCTTCATCTTCGACGGCTACCCCGAGATCGCCGCCGCCCAACTGGCCCGCGCTCAGCAGATTTGCGCCGCCCACGGTGCCCGCGACCTGGGACCCGACAGCGCCGAACACTGGTGGGAGCACCGCTACGACTTCTACTACCCGCCGCTGGGCCTCAGCCTGCCCAAGATGTACGGCACCATCGAAACCGTCTGCCGCTTCAGCGACATCGAACAACTGTATTACGCCAAGAAGGCGGCCATCGAAGAGGGCTTCGCCGCGTGGAACGCCCGCTACATCGCCCACTTCTCGCACTGGTTCCCCTGGGGGGTCATGGTCTACGACCGCTTCATCATCGACGACCCGCCCCAGGACGCCCACGCCGCCCTGCAACTGCACAATCAGATCTGGACCGTCGCCGCCCGCACCTCGCTGGCTCATGGGGGCATGTTGAACGAGCACCACGGCATCGGCCTCAAGCTGGGCCGCCTGATGCGCGAACAATACGGCCCCGCGTGGCCCACCCTGGACGCCCTGAAACACACCATCGACCCGCGCGGCATCATGAACCCCGGCAAGCTCGGCTTCAGTTTGTGACGAGTGGTTAGTGGTTGGTGGATAGTGGTTAGTAAGGAGACGACATGGACCAATCGCTAATCACCCACAACTGATCACTTTATTGATCACTTGCTGATCGCTTTACTGCTCACTGACCGCTAATCACACGTCTCTAACGACCAACCACTAACCACTAACCACTAACCACTAACCACCATGGACTACACCCCGATCATCGACGGCGACCGCTACTGCCTGATGTGCCGCCACGTCTGCCCGGTCGAGCGCGTCACCAAACGCGAGGCCACCTCGCCGCACGGCTGGGCCTTGCTGGTCGCCTCCGTCCGGCGCGGCCTGCTCACCTGGGACGCCGACACGGTCGACACCCTCTACCAGTGCGCCGACTGCGGCCTCTGCCAGGCCAACTGTGCCACCGACCGCCCCCTCCCCGCCGCCCTCGTCGCCGCCCGCGCCGCCGTCGTCGCCCAGGACGCCCACCCCGCCAGCGTCCGCACCCTGGACACCCGCCTCCTCCAGGGCGATTTTGGATCGCCGTCGTTGGATTTAGGAACAAACGAAGACGATACCCACGCTGCCGACACCCCATACGCAATACGCAATACGCAATACGCACTCGGCCTCTACGTTGGTATGGGCACTGACCAACCTACCCTGACCGCCGCCCGCACCCTGCTCCGCGCCGCCGGGATCACGCCTGTTCTGCTTGGCGGCGGACGCCCGGCGGGCTACCTGCCCTACACCGTCGGCCTGTGGGACACCGCCCGCACCCTCGCCCGCCAGACCGTGAGAGAAATCGAGCAGAGCGGCGTCACCGAGCTCCTCACCCTGAGCAAAGAGGACGCGCACAGCTTCCTCAACGTCTACCCGGAGCTAGAGATCCCGTTCCCAGCCGACGTGCGCGTGACCGAGTTCACCACCTGGCTCGCGGGGGCACTCGACGCGGGCGATATACAAGTGGAAGCCCGCCCGCTGCCCGGCGCGGTCTATCACGACCCCTGCCACACGCCCCGCCTGCCCGGCACCAGCGACGCCGCCCGCGCCATCTGCATCGCCCGCACCGGATCGCCCCCTGGCGAACTCTTCTGGCGGCGGCGGCAGGCCGCCCCCTGCGGGGCCATCGGCGGCTTCCTCCACACCCAGCCCGACCTCGCCGCCACCCTGGCCCGCACCCGCCTGGCCGATGCCCGCGCCGCCGGGGCCACCGCCCTGCTCACCGACGA
>JBBSEL010000644.1:0-3600 GCA_038239755.1 Chloroflexia bacterium
ATTGACGCCGGGCCGAACGGTTATGATCCCTATGGGCAAGAAGACATGGTCGGAAAATACATCCCGGCGAACTGGCACGCAGTGACCCAGGCTGGCTATGTGCCCCCCACGACCGACCCGACCGGATCGGGCACGTCCGCCGCCGGCCTGGCCGCCGCCGTGACCAACAACGGGCTGGGCGGGGCCGGGGTGGGCTACACCGCCTTTCCGATGGCGGTGCGAATGCTCACCTACGACAGCCCGCCGTTTTGTGTGCCGGATGGGACCGTGGCCGATGGCGTCACTGCGGTGAACTGGGCCGCCGACAATGGGGCCAGCGTCATCAATATGGGCTGGGGCTGTAGCCGGGGGGGAACCGGCTGTGAGCCGACTAATCCCGGTATCCAGGCGTTGGAGAGCGCGGTCGAGCGCGCCGCCGGGCGGGGAATCACCGTGGTGGCCGCCGCAGGCAACGACGGGACCGAAGCCTATAACTACCCGGCGGCGTTCGGGCAGTTGCATAGCGACGATAGTTACTGGTCGTATGACCCCCGGCGCGTGATTGCCGTCGCGGGCACCGCCTATGGACGGCGTCATCCCCATTCGGCCTATGGGCCGCAGGTCGACGTGAGCGCGCCGTATGCCGAGGATGTTCCCGCTGGGGGCGATGTCAACACCTCTGCCGATGGGTTGCTGACGACCCTCCCCACGGATCATGCCTACAGCGATTGTTACGACTACACCTACCAATCCGGCAACGCGGGCACCTACGGGCGCTGGGGCGGCACCAGTGCTGCCGCCGCGCAGGTGTCGGGAGAGGCGGCCTTGCTGGCGAGCATGGGCTACGCCAACACGCAGGTCTACGATTACATCACGCAAGGCGCGGCAGACATCCTTCCTGCGGGCTACGACCCCCAGACCGGCTATGGCCTGATCGACGTGGGCCACAGTGCCACCCTGGCGGTGGGTCCGCCTTCCAACCCGCTGAACCCGCTGGCGGTGGTGCCGAACGCTGGCCAGCCCGGCGTGCAGCGCTTCGCGGCGATGGGCAGTCACTTTACCCCTAACGGCGGGGTCACCGCGACTGTGGTGCCGCCCAACGGACGGGCCTCACTGATCACGATGACGGCGGATGCCAAAGGCCTCGCCGGCGTGCAAATCGGCCCGTCCTTGACCGGGAGCACCGGGAGCTATACCGTCACCTTCCGCGATAACACAACAGGCCGGATCACCCCGACCCGGACCTTCACGGTGACCCCCTGACCGGCGGGGGTCACCGATCCGCACCCATGCGGGGAGGGGTGGTCAGACCACCCCTCCCCAAAAAGACCATCCGCGATCCGCGATCATTAAAGGCTAGGGCAGCCGGTAATCGAACAAAGGAGTGGAGAAGATGAAAAACGTGAGCAAGTTCCTGTATGTATTCTTTGGCACGCTGTTACTGCTTGTTGGAGCCACGTTCGCGATCCAACAGGCGATGGCGGCCCCATCCGTCAGTGCCCCCAGGCCAGACCACCCGGAGAGCGCCCGCCGCGCCGCTGCTCCGGCACAGGGCACCCCTACGGCCACCGCCACGGTGGGTTGCGTGTCAGGCTGGGTGGTCAGTCCTGCTGCGCCGCCGGATACCCGGTATCGCGTACTCAACGGGGTGGCGGCCCGGGCGGCCAACGATGTCTGGAGTGTAGGAGTTCGCGGCCTGATCACGACGAGCTACGAAGCCACCTTGATCGAGCATTGGGACGGCACGGCCTGGAGCCTGGTGCCCAGCCCCAATCCTTCCCAAGTAGGAGACAATAGCCTTTTCGCGGTGACCGCGCTGGCGGCCAACGATGCCTGGGCCGCTGGGCGGTATTATCCCCAGCACAACCAGAGCCCGGAACAACCCCTGTTGCTGCACTGGGATGGGTCGACCTGGAGTCCCGTGCCCAACCCGGCCTCGCTCGTGAGCGGCTTGCTCGGTCTCGCTGCTGTGACCCCGAACGATATCTGGACGGTGGGCTATCGAGGCTATGGGAACTACGGCGACAGCCCGCTGGTCGAGCATTGGAACGGGACGCAATGGCTAACCACGACGGTGTCCCTGCCGTCTGGAGCACACGATGGTTACCTCGCTGCGATCAACGCTCATGCCAGCAACGACGTTTGGGCGGTCGGCGCGATTAACGGCGGGCTGGCCGCACCAGAAACACTCATCACGCATTGGAACGGCAGCGCTTGGAGTGTGGTTCCCAGCCCCAACCGTCCGGGCGATAGCAATTACCTGAGTGGCGTGACGGCGCTGGCCGCCGATGATGTGTGGGCGGTTGGCACCACGGGGAGCAGCGTCCAAACGCTACAAACCCTGATCATGCACTGGGATGGCACGCAATGGAGTATCATTTCCAGCCCCAGCCCGGTATCTAGTCGGCTCCGCAGCGTCGCGGCGCGAAGCGGTACTGATGTATGGGCGGTGGGCAACCAGGGCACCTATGAGGCTCCCTTGATCGAGCATTGGGATGGCAGCGCATGGAGTATCGAGACCAGTGCCAACCCCGGCACCCAACAAACCGATCTCTACGGTGTGGCGGTCGCGCCCGACGCGCTATGGGCGAGCGGGTCGTACTGGACGCTCACCACCGGCGGCACCCAGGCCCTAATTGAGCATTATGACCTCGCCTGTTTGCCGACCGCGACGCTTACCCCGATCCCCTCCGCAACTTCTACTCCTCGCTTCACCGCAACCGCGCCTGAGCCGACGGACACCTCCACGCCCTCTGCAACGCAAACTCCGCTGCCACAGCCCACCGTCTATGCTTGCGGCCCTCTGGCCGATGTGCCGCCCGGCTCTCCCGATGAGACCGCGATTGGCTGCGTCACCTGCCGGGGAGTGATGTCGGCCTATGTCTGCGGAAGCGTGGGCGAACCCTGCCTGCCGGGCAACCCACCTTATTTCCGCCCGGCTCAGGGTTGGGATGGTCGGCGGGGTGAGTTTGCTAAACTCCTTGTGAAGGCCGCCGCCTGGCCGATCCAGACGCCCAGCAGCCAGACGTATGAGGATGTGCCGCCGAGCAATCCCTACTATCCCTATGTGGAGACGGCTAACGCACAGGGGCAGTTGGTGGGCTACCCCTGTGGCGGGCCAGGCGAGCCATGCGTCGCCCCGGCCAATCGCGGCTACTTCCGCCCCTTGAGTCTCGCAAGCCGGGGGCTGCTGGCAAAGAACTTCGCCCAGGCCGCCGGTTTCTCGGACGTCATCCCGATGACCCAGCAGACCTTTGAGGATGTACCCTACAGCAGCACCTTCTGGTTGTGGATCGAGCGGCTGGCCGTGCATGGCGTGACGGCGGGTTATCCCTGCGGCGGGCCAGGTGAGCCGTGCAACCCCCCCAATAACCGGCCCTACTTCCGACCGGAGACGAATCTGGATCAGGTGCGGCGCGATGAAATGGCCGAGCTGGTGGATCGCACCTTCTTTCCCCAGTGCGTGGTCGGGGCGACCGTGACCCCCACCACTACAGCAACCTCTACCGTAACCGCCACCACGATCCCCACTGCGACCGCTACCACGACTCCTTGCGCGATCCAGTTCACCGATGTGCCGGTGGGGAGCACGTTCTACACATATATCCGCTGCCTGGCCTG
>JBBSEL010000645.1:0-3598 GCA_038239755.1 Chloroflexia bacterium
ACAGATTGGTTTATCTAGCGGGCAGGGGCGCGCGGGACCCGGGACCCAGAATGGGGCCGGGGCGGGGTTGGGCGGGGGGGGGGGGCGGGGGGGGGGCGGCGGTGGTCGCCAACTACCACACCGACCCGACGGGGGCCGAGGCGGCTGTGGCCGCGATCCAGGAGGCCGGGGGGCGGGCGATTGCCGTGGCGGGCGACGTGGCCCAGGTGGCGACGGGGCGGGCGCTGGTGGCGCGGGCTGTGGACGAATTCGGGCGGCTCGATATCGCCTGCTGCCACGCCGGGATCACCAGTTGGGGCAAGTTCCTCGACTACACCGAAGAGGCGTTCGACGCGGTGGTCAGCACCAACCTCAAGGGCGTCTATTTCACCGCGCAGGCGGCAGCCCGTCAGATGGTCCAGCAGGGGGGCGGCGGGCGCATCCTCGTCACCTCGTCCGTCACCGGCGTCCAGGCGGTGCAATACCTGTCCGCCTACGGCATGACCAAAGGCGGTTTGCAGCAACTGGTCCGCAACCTCGTGCTGGAACTCTCGCCCTACGGCATCACGATCAACGCGGTCGCCCCCGGTTCGATCATGAACGAGCGCAACCTCCAAGACGACCCAGACTATGGCCCCAAGTGGGCCGAGGTGATCCCCCTGCGCCGCGCCGGGGAGCCGCAGGATGTGGTCGAAGCGATGCTCTTCCTGGCCTCCGACGGCGCAGGCTGGATCACCGGCCAGACCCTGATCGTGGACGGCGGCTGGACGGCCTACAGCCCCACCCCCGGCTTCGAGTTTGTCGAGCGTGAGGGGCGGATAGGGACGTGATGCGTGATGCGTGAGTAGTGGCGTATTACGTATTGCGTATTGCGTATTCTCATCACCAACCACTAACCACCAACCACCAACCACTAACCACCCGTCACGAGGAACCCCCATGATCCCCATCCGCGTCAACAGCCCGATCAATCCGTACCGCGACCATGTGCAGGGCAAGTCGAACGAGCCGATCACGGTGGCGGCGTTGCTCGACCGGGCCACGCAGTTGCACGGGGTCAAGACCGATTGCACGCTCGAAGCCATTTATGACCGGCTGGAGGGGAACGCGCCCCGCATCGCCATCATCGGCGGCTCACCCGACCACCCGGCGCACATCAAGGACTGGGACACAATGCTGCGGGCGGCGGTGCGAATCTGGGAGCAGGGCGGCGTACCGTTCTACTTCTCCATCCCGGTGGTGTGCGACGGCACGGCCCAGAGCACGGCGGGCATGTGCTATTCGCTCCAGGCGCGCAACGCCGTGGCCCAGATGGTGGTCAACCAGATGGAGGGCCAGGGCTACCACGGCGCGTTCGTCATCCAGGGTTGCGACAAGACCCCGCTGGCGATTGTGGCTGCGCTGGCCCACCTGGACCGGGTGCGGCGCGGGCGCGGCGAGGCCCAGGTGGTCGGCACCTTCGCCCCGGCCCATGTGCTCAAGGGCGGCACCATCCCGCCCGCGACGGTGGCCGAGATCACGGCGCTGGCCGACCGGGCGACGGCTGCCGGGCTGCCCGACCTAGCCGAGGACATCCACGACAACCTGCGCTACATCCTCCAGTGTGCGTCCAACGAGGTCTTCCAGGCATTGTTCGAGCGGGCCACGCAAGAAGGGCTGATGACGGTCGCGGAGCATAAGAGCCTGGAACGGACCCTCTCGGTCAACACCTGCGACGCGGCGGGCGGTATTTGCGCCTTCCACGGCACCGGCAATTCGTCGCGGGACGTGGTCGCAGCGTTCGGGTTGGTCCATCCTGCCGTCGAACTGCTCACCCTGCCGCCCACCCAGGCCCAAGTCAACGCTTCGGTAGACGCGCTGTTCGGCATCGTTAACGACCCGGCCTTCTCAGTGGGCGAGATCGTGGCCCGCAACATCGCCAACGTGATCCGCGTCCACAGCGCCGTCGGCGGCTCCACCAACCTGATGATGCATATCGTCGCGGCGATGATCTACGCCGGGTACGAGTTCACCCTGTGGGATATGGAGCGCATCCACCGCGCCGTGCCGGTGCCCGATATTTACGATTATTCGCTAACCCAGGGGCGCGACGTGTTCGCCCTGGCCCAGCAGTGCTGCGCCGGGCAGATTCGCGGCATGGAGACGATCTTCTACGAGCTGGGCCGCAACGGCGTGCCGCTGGACCTGGACGCGCCCACCGTCACCGGCAGCACCTGGCGCGAACGGCTGAGCGATACCCGTAACCTCTCTGCCGATGGGGTGACGGACAACCCGGTCATCCTCTCCACCCCACGCCGGGCGTTTTCCGGTGTGGACGTGTTGCGGGCCAACTGGTTCGAGTCGGCCATCGTCAAGATCAGCGGGATGCCCGACGACATGCTGGATCGGTTGGACGACAAGGTGGCGTTGGTCCTCTACTTCGAGACCGAGGAGGCGGCGAACGAGGCGCTGGTGGACCCCCACCTGCTGCAAACCTTCCGCCATGTCGCCGGAGTGACCGACGACGTGCTGCGCCGGATCTATACCTACAACCGCGCCCCCGGTCTGCCGCCGGTGGAGACGGTTGCGCCCGACGCGCTCTATGACCACATGATCGCCACCCACACCCTGCGGATTGTCCTCATCGTCAGCGGACAGGGGCCGGAAGCGTTCGGGATGCCCGAAATGGCCGTGCCCTCCTTCCGCATCAACTACAACCGCGTGCTGCGCCAGATCGTCACCCTGGTCACCGACGGGCGCTATTCGGGCACCAACTGGGGCGCGGCGGTGGGCCATGTCACCCCGGAGGCGATCCGGGGCGGGGGCATCGCTACCCTGCAAACCGGCGATCTGATCCGGCTCCAATTCCGCGCCGGGCGGCTCGACTTGCTCGACAAGGCTGCCTTTCTGGCGACGGGCCGCCCGGTCCCCTACAGTGGCGATGTGGCCGCCGACCGCGCCGGGGTCACGTTGCAACGCCAGGGCCAGTTGCAGGCGCGGGCGCGGCAGATCGCCCCGGCCAACCGGATGCTCTATCACACCGACGCGGCGCACGGGGTGGTCCCCTTGCAGGTGGCCGACGCCGCCACCGAGAGCTGGCTGGAACGCCTGACCACTCCTGTGTATAATGCAGATATGACACCCAACCCCGCCCCCAGGAGCGTCCATGCCCCACCTGTTCGGTAAAGACTACACCCCCGACGAATTGCGCCAGTTGACCGGGATGATCGGCCAGATCGCCGGAATCCGGCTGGCCGAGTGGACCGAGGGCCGCACACGGGGGCTGCGCGTGGCCGAGATCAGCACCGGCAGCGGGCTGCGTGCCCAGGTCTTGCTCGACCGGGCGCTCGATTTGGGCGCGGTGGAGTTCGCGGGTAAGCCGCTGGCCTGGGTGAACCCGGCGTTGGGCGGGCCAGAGCTATATGAACCGGCGGGCGCGGGCTGGGTACGAACGTTCGGTGGCGGGTTGATGACTACCTGCGGCCTGACCCATTTCGGCCAGCCCGAGCAGGACGGCGACGAGGCGCTGGGCCTCCACGGGCGCATCTCGCACACCCGCGCCGAGCGGGTCGCCGTCACCGAGGAATGGCGCGGCGACGATTATGTCCTCCAGATCAGCGGGCAGGCCCGGCAGTCCGGC
>JBBSEL010000646.1:0-3598 GCA_038239755.1 Chloroflexia bacterium
GTTCCTCGGAAAAATCCCCGCGTGATCAGGCAGCTGGGGCGGGCGCGAGTTGCACCGTGTAGCCCAGTTGCTCTAGCCGCCGGACGTGATGCCGTTCCAGCCGTTCTTTCTCGCGCTGATCCGTGTCGTCCGCTCCGCGATCCTGGTACTCCCCCCCATCCCGCAGCAGGTAGTAGGCAATGCGGAGCACCTTGTGCGCCAAGGCGACAATGGCGCGCTTCTTGCCCAAGCGCCGCACCAGCCGATGAAATTGGGCACTGAGGGCATTGTCCTTGGTGTGGGTAATCGCCCAGGCCACTTCACTCAGCACCGCCCGCAGCCACACGTTGCCCTTCGTCGTTCGCCCACTCAGCCGTTTGCCCCCACTCTGCCGATTCCCGGGACAGAGGCCCGCCCACGACGCCAGGTGCCCCGCCGACGCAAAGCGGCTCATGTCCAGGCCGATCTCGGCCACCAACACCGCTGCCGCTGTTGCCCCAACGCCGGGGATCGTCTGCAACCGCGCCACCGTCGCGGCGTCCGCCGCGAGCCGCTGGTCGATCTCCGCCTGCACTGCAGTGATCGCCGCCTCCAAAAAGTCGATGTGGGCGAGGATCTGGGCCAGCAAGAACCGGTGATGGGCGGTGACGCGACCTTCCAGCGCTTGCCGTAACTCGGGGAGCTTGGCCCGTAAGCGTCCGCGGGCCAACTGGGCCAACGCCGCTGGATCCGCCGCCCCGGCCAGCAGGGCGTCGAGCATGGCCCGCCCACTCTTCCCCAACACGTTGCTGGCGACCGCCGCCAACTTCAGATTCGCGGTCTCCAACACCTTTTGCAACCGATTGACCTCGTCGGTGCGTTCCTGGACCAGGGTCTTGCGCTAGCGGGTGATCTCGCGTCATTCGCGGATCGGCGCGGGCGGAATAAAGCTGGCCCGTAGCAAGCCATGCCGCAGCAGATCGGCCAGCCATTCCGCGTCTTTGACGTCGGTCTTGCGCCCCGGCACGGCCCGCATATGTTGCGGATTGACCAACACGATCGTGCGCCCATCTTCCAGCAGGTTGAACACGGGTCGCCAAAACACGCCGGTGGATTCGAGCGCCAGGTGCTCCACGCCCAAGGCGCGTAACCACTCGTCCAGAGCCAGCAGGTCGGCGGTCATCGTGGTAAAGGTGCGCAGGTCGCGCGTCAGCGTGCCGTCGGCCTCCGTCCGCAGCACGCAGGCGACGACGGTCTTCTTGTGGACATCCAAGCCACAGCAGCGGGGGTGTAGTACTTGCATGAGTCTCCTCCGGGGTGCAAGGGACGAAGCCGCAAGGGGCCGGACGCACGTGGTGTGGAAAAACAGACAAGTTTCCTCGGCGTGCTCACCTTCGGGTGACCGAAGGGGCGACAATCAGTGATCCTGGACACACCACCGTCAACTTAACTTTCGGGCTGCAAGCACCAACGCGCATCGACGTACGAGCGCGTCCGGTCCCGTCCCATTATGCCCGATTTTTCATCCGCTGTGGTGCCGCTCTGCGACATCGTACTTCCTCCGTAAATAGCCGACGGACTTGGGTTGCGAAGAGAAGCACTGGCTATTTTCATCATCTACGATGCGGCCCTGCCGCATGGCGCTTAACTTGACAATACCAACAGCAGTCAGGAGTCAGCGATGTGAAAAAGCTAATTTCTGCCTGTTTTCTGTCTTCTGGCCCCTGGCTTCTCAGGGGCAGACGTAGTGCTCGACCAGGGTTTTGGTGGTGCCGGTCGTGGCGTTGCCAACGGCCCAGACGTTGGTCGCGCTGACGATGTCTACGCCGATCAGGGTGCTGGCGCCGGGCGGGTTGGGGCTGGTGACCGCGCTCCAGGCGGTGCCGTTCCAGTGGACAATCTCGGTCACGGTGTCGTTCTGGCCTACGGCCCAGACATCGTTGCTGGCCCGCGCCGCCACGGCGTTCAATCGCAGGGCGGGGGCGGGGGTGGGGGCGACGAGCAGCCAGGTGGCCCCCGTCCAGTGCAGCGCGGTGGTATATGCGTTGAGACCATCATCATAATAGCCGACGGCCCACACGTCATTGGTGGCGATGCTGGCGACCCCGGTGAGCCGGTTGTTTGCCCCTGCGGTGCTGGGGCTACTGACGAAGGCCCAGGCCGCACCGTTCCAGTGCAGGGTCAGGGTTTGCTGATCGACATCAGTATAATTCCCCACGGCCCAGATATCGGTGCTGGTGACGGCAGCCACGCCGTAGAGCGCGTTGTCCACACCGGGGCCGTTGGGGCTGCTGATGACCATCCAGGCCGCGCCGTTCCAGTGCAGGATGAGCGTTTGCGAGTTGCCGCCGTTGTCGAAGCTGCCCACCGCCCAAACATCATTGGCCGCGACCGCCACCACCCCGTTGAGGTAACTCCCCGCCGCGCCAGGCGACGGGCTGGAGATGGCGGTCCAGGTGGTGCCGTCCCAGTGGGCGAGCAGAGTCGTCTGATCGGACCCGCAGGTGGAACAGCGTTCACCCACCGCCCAGATATCGGTGGCCGAGAGCGCGTCGATGGCATGGAACACCCCCTGGTCGGGTGTGAGGTCGATGCTGGTGACGGTGGTCCAGGCGGTGCCGTCCCAGTGCTCGATCAGCGGTTCGTTGCCGGAACCTGCATTCTGGAAACCGGCGGCCCAAACATCGTTAGCAGCCAGGGCGCTGACCCCTTCTAACGTGCTGACGGCAGCACCAGGGTTGGGACTGGTGACGATGCTCCAAGCGGGCACACACGGTGTGGGGGTCGGCGTATTGGTCGGGGGGGCGGTGGGCGTGATCGTTGGGCTAGCGGTCGGCGTGTTAGTGGGCGACGCGGTGTTGGTGGCGGTGGGGCCACCGGGGGTTTGCGTCGGCAGGGGTGTGCGGGTGTCGGTAGGCGACGGGGTATCAGTGGGAGTTCCTGTGTTGGTCGGGCTGGCCGAGGGCGGGCGCGGGGTGGCGGTGGCTGCCGGGGGGCGGGTGGCACGCGGGCGGTTGGTCGGCGCAGCCGTCGCCGTCTCGGTCGGCGGGGCGGTGGCGGTGGGCAGGGCCACGCTGGTCGGCGTGGCGGTGGCGGTCGCCGGGACACCCGCCGTGGGGGTGCCCGTGGGCAGCACCCCACCCTGGCAATAGTTGCGCCCGAGTAGCGCGGCGAGGACTTCAAACGCGGTGCCCGCATACTCAGGGTGATACTCCAGCAGGTCGCGCTCGAAGTATTGCACGGTGTGGGTCTGCGCCGGATCGGTCTGGCTGGCCTCGGTGAACTCGTCGCTGATCGGGTAGCCCAGCACCCGCTGCCCGTCGTGGGCCTGCCAGTAGCGCCAGAAGCGCCCGCCGACCCAGTGGCCGGTTGTGGCGAAGTAGTGGGAGTCGCCGGAGGTCTGGTTCGCCTGCTGGTCTGGGGCACCCGCCGCGCCGTAGGTGGTCTCATAGCGGGCGGTGCCCAGGTGCGCCTCCAGCACCTGATAGGTATCGTGGGTGTATTCGGGGTGTAGCTCGAACAACCCGCGCTCGAAGCACTGCATGAGGAGTTGCTGCTGGGGGTTGCGCACGCTCGGCCCGACGAACGGTGCGCCCAGCGGGTAGCCGAGGGGCAAGATCTGGCCGTAGCGGTTCCAGTA
>JBBSEL010000647.1:0-3597 GCA_038239755.1 Chloroflexia bacterium
GATCCCGGCATCACCCAAGTCAGTGTGTCGCACAAACCATAATAATGTATCCGCCAGCACTGTATAACTAATAGCGATAGCCCAAACAACCGGACTGAGCAGATACCGCCACTCGCTGATCGGCGGGGGGAGAGACTCGCCCGATGATATGGCTTCAGAAGGATCATCCACAGCTTATGCTTTCGATGATGGTGGGTAGAAGCTTACAGCACGGTGCAACGATCCGCTAGATCCGCCGCCCGCCCCCGCTGACGAAGCGCAACACCACAATCAAGACCACCGCACCGAGTGCCGAGACCAGCACACTGGTGCAGAAACCGACGTTCTGGTAGTCAAACTGCGCGTGAGTAAAGAAGCTGACCAGCCAGCCGCCGATGAACGCCCCTAGCAGGCCGACGACGATATTCCCCAGGCAGCCGAAGCCGCGCCGCCCGGTAAACATGCTCGCCAGCGCCCCGGCCACCAGGCCGATGAGGATCCACGAGCACGACAGCCCGACCCCTTGTACCCCTAACACGTCCATAATAACCCCTTTCGCCGCCTACCCCACGTACTATAATCAGCGCCGATAGGCCCATACAGCGCCTATCCACTATAAAATACGCAGAGCGGGCGGCGGGCGTTACAGGGGTGGGGCCAGGGTGATGGTGGAGCGCACCACGCCTACCCGGTCCCCGCGCCGGTTGGTGACGGGCACGTCGCTATAGCGGACCAGCGCCTGGGATTCGGCAGGCGTGAGCAGCCCGGCAGCGTGGAGCAGGCCCATCACGGCGGGATTGCGGGCGCGGCCCCCCTCGTCGCCGTCCAGCAGCTTGAGCGCCAGGCCCAGGCCGGGGTGCCCGTCGCCGGGCCGCTGGGCCAGGCAATAGACCGCCTCCGCCCCCGCTTTGGCGATCAGTCGCCCGCCCACCACCTGCATCAAGTCGGTATCGAGGCGGTCATGTCGCCCGGCGACCATCTCCGGGTGGGCAGCCATCGCGGCGACCACCTGGGCGCAGGCATCGCGGCGGGCGGCGGGCCACTCGGCAGGCGGATCGACCAGCCGGGCAAAACTGAGGGCCATCGCCGTAATCGGCACGCCGAACGTGACCACGCTGCACCCGTCTACCCCGGTGGCGATCTGCTCGGCGGGCACGCCGCAGAAGTCCGCGATCACCTGGCGCATCGCCTGTTGCACTGGATGATCGGCTTCCCAGTAGCCATCCAGCGGCCAGCCGTGGAAACGGGCCAGGGCCAGCATCCCGGCGTGCTTGCCCGAGCAGTTGTTATTCAGCACGGTCGGCTCCTCACCCCGCGCCCGCATCGCCGCCGCCGCCGGTTTGTCGTAGGCCAGGTGGACCCCGCAGTGCAGTGCCTCCGGCCCCGCCCCGATCTTCGCCAGGATCGCCGCCACCTCGGCCACATGGATATCTTCGCCGCCGTGCGACCCGGTGATGACCGCGATCTCGGCGGGGGTCAGGCCGAAGTGGGCCGCCGCGCCCGACTCGACCAGCGGGATCGCCTGGATCGGCTTCGAGGCTGAGCGATAATAGCTGACCAGGGCAGGGTCGCCCGCCTGCATCACCACCCGCCCGGCCTGGTCTACCAACGCCGCCACGCCATAATGGATCGATTCGACAATCGTCCCGCGCACCACTTCCACAAACACCGTGGGTTCCACACAATCCTCCTCAACGACAAGTGCTGAGTGCTGAGTGCTGAGGACGGTGCAGGGTACTGATCCAGTTCCTTCACTCAGTTCTCATTACTCACTACTCATTGCTCATTTCTCAACGCTCGTTACTCAGCACTCAGTACTCAGTACTCTCCGTAAGCCGCATCGGCGGCGTAGATGTAGGCCAGGGCCAGGGCGACGATCACCGTGCCGAGGGCGGGGAGGCCCCCGGCGACCGCCTCAAACCGCCCGGCTAGCAGCCCGGCCAGCAGGCTACCGCTGTGCAGCAGCAAGAGCAGCGCCACCCCTAGCCGCAACAGATCGCGGGTCAGCATCAGCAGCATCAGGCCGGACAGCGCGGGCCAGTAGAACGAGAGGTCGCCCGCCGCGCCTGCGCCCAGCGGGTAGAGCCGGGTCAGCGCCCCTGCCGCAATGCCCGCCAACCCTGTGGCAAACACCGGCAAGAACAACTCGCCCCAGTTGACGGCGGGCCGGGCGGCCACCTGGGCGGCTTTGCGCCGCGCCCGCCGCGCTGCTGCCTGGCCGAACTCGTCCAACTGCGACTCGCGCAACACCTGGAGCCGCGCCGGGCGCAGCAGCCAGAGCGTCAGCCCCAGCACCGCCGTCACCGTCGCCCCCAGCGCCGCGTTGACCAGCGCGGCAGTCGAAAGGGCCAGCCCGCCGACCGAGAAATCGGGCACCAGCAAGAGGTTCAGCACCACCGCCGCCGCCCCGTACTGCGCCGCCAGCAGCCACAGCAGCACGCTCCGCCGCTGCACCACCAGCAGCGCGGCCACACTCAGGCCGAGGCTTCCTAATGCAATTAGCAGGGGCGGGTTGGTCATAGGGCGGGTGGTTGGTGGTTGGTGGTTAGTGGTTGGTGGTTGGTGGTTGGTGGTTGGTGGTTAGTGGTTGGTGATTGGTGGTTGGTGGTTGGTGGTTGGTGGTTGGTGGTTGGTGGTTGGTGGGCCGTTCTTCCAAATACTGACCACTGACCACTGACCACTCACTTAACGAGTTAAGGCGAGTAGCACTAGCAACAACATCAACACGGTAAAGGGCAAATAGAACGATCCTTCGGCGGCGAACAGAGCTTGCCCGGCCAGGCGCAACGCCCGGCCCACCCCCGCCCCCAGCCGGTCGCCGGGCGAATATGCCATCGGGGACGCGGGGAGCAGCCAATCGAGGCGGAACGCGGCGGCGACCGGCACCAGGGCAGCGGTGTCGATTCGCCAGTCGGCGGGCGCAGGAGGCGGGGGGATGCGCCGTCGCCGCCAGGCGATCAGTCCGCCGATCACCAGGGCCGCCAGCGCCAGCCCGGCCAGAGCCGTTGCGGGCCAGGCAGCGGGGCCAAGCGCGCCCGCCAGGGCCAGCCCCCAGTCGGGGGTGAGGAGCAGCCGGGGCAGCGCCCGGTCCCCGGTCAGCACGGCAGCCGCCGCCAGCAAGGTGCCCCCCGGCAACAGTCCGAGCAGGAGCAAGCCGCCCGCGATCCCCGCCCCGACCAGCGGAGAGGCCGGAACCGGATCCCGCTGCGCGGCCAACCCCGGCCACAGCGCCGCCGCCCCCACCCCGGTGATCAGCAGCGGCAGCAGCCCCAGGCCGGGCAGATCCAGCGCACCCAATGCCCCGGCCAGCAGCCACAGCCCACCGAACCCGGCCAGCAACGGCACCCCGGCCAGGCTCGCCAGGGCCACCGTGCGCCACCGGCCCAGGCGTGGGTCCAGGCCCAACTGGGCCAGACCCAGGGCCAGGGCCAGGCTCACTGCCGCCGTGCGGCCCAGGGGGGTGTGCAGCCCCAGGCTCCAGCCGACCAGGTTGCCTAGCTCGAATGCATAGGGCGTCGCGCCGATGAACTGCCAGGTGTAGGAGAAGGTGGTGCCGCCCAGTTCGGTGCTTTGCACCTGGATGGCGCTCCAGAACTCACCCCAGGCCAGCAGGTAATA
>JBBSEL010000648.1:0-3595 GCA_038239755.1 Chloroflexia bacterium
AAAACCTGTCTGCGTTGCCATTGTTCAGTTCCTCCTCTAAAGTAGACATCAGGGCAGCCGTGCCCCACACGGGGTTCCCCGTGACTATCTTGATCATAAGGCGGAAAGCGGATACAATCGATCCTGATTGAGGAGAAGGAGCGCGATTTGTATCATCCGACGACGCGGGTGCTCACCCTGCTGGAACTGCTCCAGAGCCACGGGCGCTTGAGCGGGCCGGACCTGGCCCGGCGGCTGGAGGTGGATGCGCGCACCGTCCGCCGCTATATCACCATCCTCCAGGACCTGGGCATCCCCCGTGAACTGGCCGAGGAGATCCGCCGCCATGCCGAGCGCCGTCCGGCGGAATTAGCCAGGGTGGCCGATTAGGGTGGCGCAGACAACCACGGTGCCCGGATCCCCGCCCCTACCGCTGCCCCGGAGATCCGGGCATAACCGTCGATGCCCGTTGTAGGATATGGCTCTGCCCATTGATGGTCGGGCACCCCCAGCATCGGGGAAGTCCGACCATCAATGGGCAGAGCCATATCCTACAGCCCTAAGCTAGCTTATAACCGGATCTCAGTGCCCCCCATTGACCAACCGCAGCACGCGATCCATCGTCTGCTCGATGGCGAGACCGTCTGTGGTGATCAGCACCGCGTCATCAGCCTGGCGTAGGGGCGAGATAGCGCGGGTGCTGTCCAGACGGTCGCGGCGCTCGATTTCGGCCAGCACGTCGGAGAAGGGCACCCGTTGGCCCCGGCCCGCCAATTCGTCGGCCCGCCGCCGGGCGCGCTCGACGGGGGAAGCGTCCAGGTAGATCTTCAGATCGGCATCGGGCAGGACGACGGTGCCGATGTCGCGGCCCGCCATCACCACGCCGGGCGCGCCGCCGGGCCGCCCCACCTGATCGGCCACCTTGCGTTGCTGGGCAACCAGGGCTTCGCGCACACCCGCGTGCCCCGACACCCCCGATACCTGGGCTTCGACATCCGCCTTGCGGATCTCCCAAGTCACATCCTGCTTTTCGACATAGACGGTATAGGCCCGACCATCGACCGCTTGATCGGGCGTCGGCAGCCCGATCTCCACCGCCAGATGATGCGCCAGGTCGGAGAGCGCGACTTCGTCGTCCAGTGGGACATGGCGACTCAGCGCCGCCCAGGTGACGGCGCGATACATCGCCCCGGTATCGAAGAAGAGGTAGCCCAACCGTGCGGCCAGCAAGCGGCCCACCGTGCTCTTGCCGGCCCCCGCCGGACCGTCCAGCGCGATGATGCGCGGCAGCGGCGTGGGCACAGCCCAGCGTTTGATCGGGGCCGGTTTAGCGGTTGGGTCGCCCTCGTCCCCCCCGGCCCGGTTCTGGGCCGCGGCGGCCAGCATCACCCCTTTCGGGATGGTCCACACGGCGTGGTCGTAGATCGTGGCTGTCCCTGTCATGGCGCTCGTCGTGCTCCTTTGTACGCAAGGCTCCCGGCGGCGTAGACCGGGCCGGACGTGAATCGGGGGATGGGGCCGACCGCGCGGCGGGGGGCCGGGTCGGACGGGGGGCGGGGGTGGGATCGGTTGCATGGCGGCTGGCGGCGTCCAGCGCGGCGACTTCATCGGCGCGGAGCAACCGCCAGCGCCCCGCCGCCAGGTTGCCCAGGCGCAATGGCCCCACCCGCACGCGCCGCAGTTGCATCACCGGATGATGAATAGCATCCATCATCCGCCGCACCTGGCGCTTGCGCCCTTCGTGGAGGACCACGCGCAACCACTGGTTGCTGCCTTCTTCCGACAGCCGGTCCACCTGGGCCGGGGCGGTGGGCTGTTCGTCACCCTCCACCGCAACCCCTTCGCGCAGGCGGCGCAGCTCGTGTTCCGGCGGGTGGCCCTTGACCAGCACTTCGTATTCTTTGTCCACCCCATAGCGAGGGTGGGTCAGGCGGTAAGCCAGGTCGCCGTTGTTGGTCAGCAAGAGCAGGCCCTCGCTGTCGGCATCCAGCCGCCCCACGGGATAGACGCGCGGCTCGGTCGGCACCATACTGATGACGGTGGCACGGCCCTGGGGGTCCTCGGCGGTGCTGACCACACCCAACGGCTTGTTCAGCAGGTAGACCACCTGCGCGGCGGCCTCCTCACGCGCAGTCGCCAGCACGGCGACCGGCTCGCCGTCGAGGGTCACGCTGTCGCTGCCGGGCTGCACGCGCGTGCCCAACTGGGTGACGACGACCCCGTTCACGGCGATTCGCCCGGCAAGGATCATCTCCTCTGCCGTGCGGCGCGAGGCAACGCCCGCATGGGCCAGCACCTTCTGCAAGCGCGCGCCGAGGACCGCCTCGTTTTTCGGGGCACGCGGCGGGGCGACCCGACGTGGGGGGAGACGCGGCGCACTCACCGGCGGCGGAGCCTGCTCGGTGGACCGCGGCCCGGCCTCCCGGCGGGGTGGCGGGGTAGGCGCGGCAGGCGGCAGGGTGCGCCGGGTGCGAGGCGGGGCCACGAGCGCATCCCCGGTCGGCGGGCGACCCTGGCGCGGCGGATAGCCGGGCCGATCACCCGCATCCGGTCGCCGGGGCGGTGCCGATCCAATCCCCGCTGGCCCGGTGCGGCGTGGCGGACGCGGCGGGCCGTCAGTCGTCGGGGCGGCCCGATCCAGCGGGCGCTCCGGCCCACCCGGTGACCCCGTGCGGCGCGGCGGGCGGGGCGGCCCGTCAGTCGGGGCGGCGTGATACGGCGGACGCTCTGGTCCTCCTGGTGGGCCAGTACGGCGCGGCGGACCAGCACTAGGCCCATCCCGCCGAGGCGGACGCGGCGGACCATCGGTCGGGCCAGTACGGTGCGGGGGGCGGGGCGGGCCGTCAGTGGGTCCGGCGCGGTAGGGAGGACGCGAGGGGCCGTCAGTCGGGCCACTACGGCGCGGGGGGCCCTCGGTCGGACCATCCCGACGCGGTGGGCGCGGGGGGCCATCCGTGGGGCCAGCACGCCGAGGCGGGCGGTTAGGGCCACCCGGCGGGGCTGCCCGGTAGGGGGGTCGGTTCGCGGGTCGGCTGCGGTCGGGCGCCCTTCCAGGCCGAGCCGGGCGGCGGTCGGAGCCGGGTCCGTCGGTGGAGCGGGGCGGCTTGCCCCCGGTCCGGTTCTTTGCCCCTCGGCGTGGTCTATCGCTGTCCATATGGTGCCCTTCTGCAACAATTGGGCCGCGCTTCACCTACCTCGGCCCTTTAGCATCCCATTGTACCACAAAAGCCGGGTGATTTGTGAGAAATCAGAAGTCAGAAGTCAGAAGTCAGAAGGTTATCAGATGAATAGAAACCAGAGGCAGGCGCTCAGATGCGGACCTCGGCCTCTTGACCCCCGGCCCCCAACCCCTCACCCTCACCCCGGCCCCTGATTCCCGACCCCCGATTCCGGGCGACTCTCTTCCCTTTTTCACCACTTTCTGTTACAATATAGTAGATAGTGATTTATGGTAAGCTATTTATGGGTACGGGGGGGTCGTGGCGAAATTTTACTATGGTGGACAGGCCGTTATTGAAGGCGTGATGATGCGCGGGCGCAGTCACTGGGCGGTTGCCGTGCGCGCTCCCGACGGGTCCATCGTCATCCACGACGAGCCGGTGACGAGTGCCTTCAC
>JBBSEL010000649.1:0-3592 GCA_038239755.1 Chloroflexia bacterium
AGGTCGGCGGCGGTGATGCCGATGGTCTTGGCGGCGACATCATACTCGGCCTTGGCGGCGCGGGCGATGGGGTGCCTGGCCCCGGCTCCGGCCTTAGTCCCGGCCTTGACCCCGTTGTTCACGAAGTTGGTGACGCGCTCGGTGGTTCTGGTCGTGAAGGTGGTCTGCTGGGCGGCGGTCAGCTTGGCCCACGCGGGCCGGGCCTGCGCCTTGGCGGTGATATCCTTGACGACCGCATCGATCACGGCTTGCGCGGTGACGTTATGTGCCTGGGCCACCTGGGCTACCGTCTGTCCACCCTTGATCGCCGTCTTCAGGTCGGCAGTGCTGATCCCGATGGTCTTTGCCATCAGGGCCAACTCTGCCTGGACGGCGGGTCCGGCCTTGCCCGCCAATGGGGCGGCGGCGTGGGCAGCCCCGGTGCCGGGGTGCGTGCCCTGGGCACTGGCGGCTGCCACTGTGCCGCCGACCACCGTCAGCAGCAGGAGTCCTGCAATTGCCAGTTTACCAAATGCGTGCTTGAACATACGTTTGTGTTCTCCTATGCCTGTTCTCGCGGATAATTCCGCGCGCTAGATTTATGGCCGCGTCGCACTGTCCGGTGCAGCTTGCTCTATTCATTGTAGCCTATCCTCCCCCCAAGAATCCAGTACTTTTTATTAAAGCCTGTAAAAAGTATGTAAAACGCAGCGGCCCACGCCCGCCTGCCGGGAATGGGCCGTGCTGGTGTCGCCTTTCGCGCCGGGGGTGCTATATCTCTACGCCGGGGAAGTACTGGATGCCCATTGCGTCGCGCACGGCCCGCAGGGTCTCGCGTGCCTTGCTCCGCGCCGTGCGGGTGCCCTCGATCAGCATCGTGTCAATACGCCCCATGTCGCGGGCGGCTTCCTGGCGGCGCTCGCGGATCGGGTCAAGGAAAGTGTTCAGCGCGACGACCAGCTCTTTTTTTACCTGCACATCACCGATGCCGCCTTGCCGGTAGAGGGCTTTCATTTCTTCGATTCGTGCCGTGTCGGGGTTGAAGGCATCGTGCAGGGCAAAGACCGGGTTGCCCTCGACGTGGCCGGGGTCGGTGGCGCGCAGGCGGGTCGGGTCGGTGTACATGCTCATCACCTTTTTCCGCACCGTCTCGGCATCGTCCGACAGGTAGATGGCGTTGTTGAGGCTCTTGCTCATCTTGCCCGCCCCGTCGATACCGGGCAGCCGGGGGAAGTTGCTGACCAACCCTTCCGGCTCGACGATGGTGTCGCCATAGATGCGGTTGAAGTGGCTGACGATATCGCGGGTCAGTTCGATGTGGGCCAGTTGGTCATCGCCCACCGGCACCAGGTGCGCCTGGACAAAGGTGATGTCGGCGGCCTGCGACACCGGGTAGCCCAGGAAGCCGTAGGTGACTTTGTCCTCCATGCCCTTCTGGCGGATCTCGTCCTTGGTCGTGGGGTTGCGTTCCAGGCGGGCGACGGTGACGAGGTTGGAATAGAACACGGTCAACTCGGCGATCTCCGGCACCAGCGATTGGACGACGATGGTGCTGATCGCCGGGTCGATGCCGACCGCCAGGTAGTCCAGCGCCACCTGGCGCACGTTGGCGGCGACTTTTTCGGGATGCTCAAAGTTGTCGGTCAGCGCCTGCACATCGGCCAGCAAGATGTAGGTGTCATACTCGTGCTGCAAGCGCACCCGGTTGGCAAGGGAGCCGACATAGTGGCCGAGGTGGAGCGGGCCGGTGGGCCGGTCGCCGGTCAAAATACGCTTTTTCATGGGCGGTGGTCTTCTTTCTGCTCAATTATGCGGTATTATACCACAGAGGCCGCGCCGCGCTCCACCGTCCCCCGATGGAACCGCGCTCCGCCGTTGGAACGGCCCCTGTGTCGGCATCGGAGGTGCCGACCCCTCCTCACCCCCGACCCCTCTCCTCATGTGAATGAGGAGAGGGGAGCCGTCTCCCACCAGCAGGGCAGGGGTGCGAACGGGGCCAGAAGGCGAGTCCCCCTCGCCTCGCGTGAGCGGGGTGAAGGGACAGGGGTGAGGGGTGCCCACGCACCTCCGATCTCACCATGCACAAGGAGACTACCGATGCCAACACGCATACTCGCACTACTGATCGCCTTTGCCGCCGGGCTGCTGGCA
Organism: Chloroflexia bacterium; assembly: GCA_038239755.1. Lineage (GTDB taxonomy): Bacteria > Chloroflexota > Chloroflexia > QHBQ01 > JAICKM01 > JBBSAN01. The sequence continues at coordinate 2,131 of JBBSEL010000649.1, forward strand.
GCCCCTCTGCTGGGGCGGCTGACCGCCCAGCCGTCTGGGTGCCAAACCTTCCCCCAGACCGGGAAGACTGTCTGCGGCAAGTTCCTCACCTACTGGCAGGCGCACGGCGGGCTGGCCCAGCAGGGCTATCCGATCAGCACCGAGTTCCAGGAAGTCTCGGATCTCGACAACAAGTTCTATACCGTGCAGTATTTCGAACGCGCTGTCTTCGAGGCCCATCCGGAAAATCAACCGCCCTATGATGTGCTGCTCGCCCAACTCGGCACCTATCGCTACAAGCAGAAATATCCTAACGGCGCACCGGGAGCAAACCCCCCGCTGGCGGATGCCTGGTCATCATTGCGTCAACGCTCGTTAAGCCTACCCTTCTTCAATCCCGGCGGCCCGTGCCCCATTGGATCGGCTAAGATTGTGTCGCCCGCATTCGGGACGGCGCTCGGCGTAGGCCCGATCTATCCCGTGGGGCTGGGGGGTGATGCTGTGCTCGCCTATAGCAGTGCGGGCTTTACCGGGCCGTGGGGCGGGCAGAAGGTGCTGTGGGTGGGCGACCCGGCCTATCATGGGCTGGCCCTGGTGCGCGGGCGGCAACTGGACGGCCCGAATGATGTACGCTTCAACGCAGGCACCGATCCCGTTAGCGAACTGCGGCTGGACAGCAGCGCCCCGGACAACATCACCAGCGGCTGGAACAACTGGCCGTCGTACACCCGCGTGCGCGCCCCCGGCTGCTACGCCTATCAGGTAGACGGGCCAGACTTCACGTTGATCATCCCCTTCACGGCGGTGCAGGCGGCGGGACCGTAGGGTCGCCGGGCTAGAAGTCGGCGGGCAATACCGCCTGGCCTGCTGGGGTCATCCGCCCCTCGGCCAGCAGGCGGCGGGCCAGTGCGCGGTTGCCCTCCGTCCAGTGGCCTTTCGGGCGGCGGGGTGCGAAGCGCAGGACAAAGCGTTCGGCATCGAGCGACTTCTGTAGCCCGTCAATCCAGCCGTAGCAGAGAGCTACTTCGACCAACTGGGCATAGCTCACCGTCTGCTTGCCGGTCGCCTTCTTGTAGAGGATCGGCCAGATCTCGCGGACGGTGGTGCCGTGGGCGGCCAACCAGGCGGCGAAGTCGGCGGGCTGGCGGACTTCCAGCGTCTCTCCGATCTCCATCGTCAGGGGGTCGCGGCGGGGATCAGCCCGTCGAGGATGTTGCGCTCGGTGACGGTGATTTCGGCCAGGTCCCAGGCGCGGATGATGGTCAACAGGATCGCCGCCCCGGCGCTGATAATGTCGGCGCGGTCGGGCGGGATGCCGGGGAGGGTGGCCCGCCCGGCGGTGTCGAGGTGGCGCAGGCGGTCGGCGGCGCTCTCCAGCCAGGGACGGGCGATCGTGGCCCCTTCCACCGGGCTGCTGCGGGCCAGGCGCATTGTGGTGCCCTGGAGCCGCATGTGGACCAGCACTTCGCCCGCCCCGCCCAGC
>JBBSEL010000650.1:0-3592 GCA_038239755.1 Chloroflexia bacterium
GGCTACGTTCCGGGGCAGCTATGGGCCACAGGGGGCGGCGTTTGTGGCGCCGGTGGGGAGCCTGGCGCACTGGTTGACGGCGCGCTACCGGCTGTTTTCGCAGGATGGGCGGGGGCGGTTGTACCGGGCGGAGATCCGACACGCGCCGTGGTCGTTGCAACCGGCGTGGGCGGAGATCCGGGAGAATACGATGGTGACGGCGCATGGGATTACGCTGCCCGATACGCGCCCGTTGTTGCATTATACGCGCACGTTGCGGGCGTATTTCTGGCCGTTGGAGGCGTTGTGAACCACGAAGGCGCAGAAGTTTAACGCAGAGGCGCGCAGAGCGCAAAGGTGCAAAGCGGATTGATTGGATAAGTGACTTTTTGAAGTGGTGTTGTTGATTGTCAGTGGTATATTGCTGTGGTTGCAACGGGGTTGCAACAACTCTGGCGGAATTGCAACGGATCTGCAACATCTCGCCCTGGTTCTGCGTAGTAGTGGGCGGGATACAACGTGAGGGGAGCCAGCCGAGTGTTGCGCGCTCGGCGGATGACTATGCTATAATAGGCGTGGTCATGCACCATTGATCATCCAAATTAATGAGCAAGAGGAGGGGAGTTTTGTGAGTGATCGTCCAATCTGCGTTGTGTGCCACCGACCGATCGAAGGCCAAGTCTTCACACTGGGCGGACGCACCTATGATGCTGAACATTACCGGGGGCTAGCCGGAGAGAACAAGGCGGCGGCGATGCCGTTGTTGGTGGCGGTGGGGGGCATTGTGGTCTTCGCCGCGATCGTGGCCGTGCTGGGCGGGCTGGTCAGCGGGGGGTTGAGCGGGTCGGTGTTGCTGGGGGCGGGGGTGGTCATCGCCGTCGTTCCGGCGCTGATCTGGCTGGCCGCTTTCTACCAGCAGGACCGGTTGGAGCCGGAGCCGAAAGAGTACGTGTTCGGGATCTACCTACTGGGCGCGTTGTTGGCCGCAGCGGTGGGGCAACCATTGATCCGCGATGTGATCCGGGTGCGGGATTGGGCCGGAGATAACGCGGTCGTTGCGATCCTGGCCTCGATCTTTATCATCGGCATTATCCAGGAGACGCTGATCTATGCGGCGCTCCGGCACACCATCTATCGCTCGTCGGAGTTCGATGAGCGGATCGATGGGATCATCTATGGCGCGGCGGTGGGCCTGGGCTACGCCACCACGCTCAACATCCAGTATGTGATCAGCCACGGCGGGGTGGACCTGGGCGTGGGGGTGTTGCGGGTCGCGGTGGCGGCGCTGGCGCAGGCCAGTTTCGCCGGGGTGATCGGCTACTTCCTGGGCCGGGCCAAATTCGAGAACATGGGTATGTTCTGGTTGCCGGGCGGGCTGGTGCTGGCGGCGGTGCTGAACGGGCTGGTAACTTACCTGCTCGGTGAAGTAAGCACGATTGCCGCGACTTCGGTGCGTAGCTCGGTCTTTACCCCGTGGCTGGGGCTGGTCGTGGCGGTGGTTGTCGCCGGGGCCACCTTCTTTGTCTTGTTTACCTTGATCCGCCGCCTCAACACGGCCCACCTGGCCGGTGCGGCCTAACCCCCCGAAGGGAGAAGACCATTGTCTAGTACAGCAACGGCGCGGCAAAGTCGCGTCCAGGAGCCGCAATGGATCGTCTATCTGACGGCGGCGATACTCCTAATCATCGGCCTGGCGATCCAGTTTTTCGCCACGCATCAAACCCAGACAGGGACCGTTGGCACCAGCACGATTGCCTACCCGCAAAGCTGGGTGCAGACGACCGAGCCGGGGGCGGATTTCGCCGCCGCCGACCTGAACAATGGTGGCCCCTACGGCGCACGGGTGACCCTGCGCGCGCTGGATAAGACGGCCCTGCTGTCGCGGATGGCGCCCCAGGGCACGGCCCCTTCGGCTTTGGACCTGCTGAACGTGGGAGCGACGAACTGGTCGCTCCAGCGCGGGACCGATCTGGTGGGCTATCGGGTGCTGGGGATCCGCAAGACGAGCGTCCAGGGCCGTGCCGCGATTGATGTGGACTCGGCCTACCTGCTCGACCAAACGCTGGGCGCGGCGACCAACGGGCTACCCGGCCTGATGCACGCCGTGGATACCGTGGTTTTGAGCGGGGATAAGTTCTATATTCTGGGCTATGCGGTGGAGAGCAGCCAGTTTGACCGGTTGCAGAGCCTCCATGATCAACTGCTCAGCTCATGGCATATTCCGTAAATTAGCGAGGAGATAACAGGAATGCTGCGACATATGAATCGTTCGCGGGCCTGGGTGGTGCTGATCGTGAGTGTCTTGCTCACCGGCGTGTTCTTCCCCACCCACCCAGCCGGCGCGGCGCTGGAAAAAGCGAAGATCGACCGGGCCATGCTGGCGACGGTGAAGATCATTATCCTGGACCCCGACGGCAAGCCGTTTGGGACCTGTTCGGGCACGCACGTGGGCGACGGCTATATCGTCGCCAACTGGCACTGCGTAGGCCATACCGACCTGTACGGGGCCGATGACACGGGGATGGGGCTAAAGAACGGCGACACCTACAACCCGGATGGGCTGGTGGTGATCGCGCCGCAGAAGGACCCCAAGCAGTTGCCGAAGCCGACCTTCATCGCGCGGGTGGTGGCGGGGAACCCGGATGTGGACGTGTCGGTGGTGAAGATCATCAGCATGCTTGACCAGAAGACCGCCCTGCCGAGCACGTTGCCGATGGGCGTGATGAGCCAGGACGACTCGGAGAAGGTGAATGTCGGCGACCCGGTGTATATCTTCGGCTATCCCGGCGCGGGTGGCGACCTGATCACCTACAGCGAAGGCACGATTTCGGGCTTCGAGAATCAGACGGGTGGCAGTGTGCCGGATTCGTTCAAGACGACGGCGGCGATCAGCCCCGGCAACTCGGGCGGGCTGGCGGTGGACCAGGACGGGAACCAGATCGGCATCCCCACCTATCAGTCCACGGTCGGTAGCGGCCTGGGCGGGCTGCGCGAGATCAACATCGCCGTGCCGTATATCAAGCAGGCGAAGGAACTAGGCGGGGCCACGCCCGGCGCGACCAAGCCGGGGATCACCGCGACGCCCGGCCCGGCGAATCCGGGCGGCACCAACGGGCCGTTCGGGCCGCTGACTTTCGGCACCGATGTGCAGAGTGGCAAGCTGGTCAACCAGGGTACCACGTTCCCGACCGGGACGGCGCAGATCCTTGGTGCGTTCCCGTTCCAGGGGATGCGCAACGGGATGAAGTGGGGCTGGGTCTGGCAGTATAACGGCAAGACCGTCGTTGACAGCCGCAACAAAGCGACCTGGTCGGATGGCGCGTCGGGCGTGACGGCGATCCAGCTCAGCAATTCTGGCGGCCTGCCTGACGGCAGCTATATGGCGGTGCTGTATGTGAACAACTCATCGGTGCAACAGGGCAGCTTCACCATCGGCAACGCCCAGGGTAACACTGCGCCGTCTGCGCCGACGCCGCAAACCTCCGGCAGCGGGGTGGTGCTGAAAGGCCGCATCGTGGACGCGGATACCAGCAATGGGGTCGCCGGTGGCGTGGTTGTGGTGCTGAAACCGGGCGCGACCCTGGCGGACTGGGACAACAGCAAGGGCGATGAA
>JBBSEL010000651.1:0-3592 GCA_038239755.1 Chloroflexia bacterium
ACCTCTATAAAGGAGCAACCAATGCCCGATGAACGTATGCGCTTGATGGCGCTGGTGCGCGCCGAGAGCCGGGTGGGACACGCCGAGCATACGGCCCAGCCGTATAAGCTGGAAACTGGCGACAACGAGTGGTTTCTGGCGAACATCTCGTGCCAGTATGCCTGCCCGGCCTACACTGACGTGGCCCGCTATATCGCCCACATCGCGTCCGAGGATTACGACGAATCCTACCGGATCAACCTGGAAGACAACGTCTTCCCCGGCCTGCTGGGGCGGGTCTGTGCCCGGCCCTGCGAGGCGGCCTGCCGCCGGGGGCGGGTGGACAAGCCCATCGCCATCTGCTGGCTGAAGCGCGTGGCCTCGGACAACCGCACCGTGCAGCACCCGTGGGTCCGCCCGGCGCGCACCAAGACGGAGCGGGTCGCCGTGGTCGGCTCCGGCCCGGCGGGGGTCACTGCCGCCCGCGACCTGGCGAAGCTGGGCTACGCGGTCACGCTGTACGAGGCGCTGCCCAAGCTGGGTGGCATGTTCACCGTCGGCATCCCCGAATGGCGCCTGCCCCGCGATGTGTGCGAAGAAGAGATCGATCAATACCTGGTGGCGATGGGGGTCGAGATCAAGGTGAATACCCCGATCGGGATCACCGTCACGCCGCAGTATATCGAGAGCGGCAAGCCCAACGGGATCGCCCTCAGCGACCTGCGCAAGCAATATGATGCTGTGCTGCTGACCTGCGGCACGCAGGACCCGCAGAAAATGGACGTGCCCGGCGAGGACTACGAGGGCACCATCGGCCTCTATCCCGGCTTGTGGTTTATGGAGCAGATCAACCTCCACAACTACCCGATTGTGGGCAAGCGGGTGGCGGTTATCGGCGGCGGGTTCACCGCGATGGACTGCTCGCGCTCCTCCCTGCGGATGGGGGCGGACAAGGTCTATGTCATCTATCGCCGCAGCCGCAACGAGATGGCCGTCTATGATGAGGAGGCCCGCGAGGCGGAGATCGAGGGTATCGAATATCGCTTCCTCACCTCGCAGACCGAGGTGCTGACCGACGGCGAGCGGGTGACCGGCCTGCGCTGCATCCGCAACCGCCTGGGCGAGCCGGATGCCAGCGGGCGGCGCGCTCCGGTGCCGATCCCCGGCACCGAATTCATCATGGATGTAGACACCGTAGTCGCCGCCACCGGGCAGGCATCCGATATCTCCTGGCTGGAAGAAGCGGGAGTCAAGGTGTCGCGGCGACGGCGGCCCGATGTCAACCCGGTCTCCTGGATGACCAGCGCGCCGGGCATTTTCGCCGCCGGGGACTATGTCGGCGGGGCACGCAACCTGATCACCGCCGTGGGCGAGGGGCACAAGGCGGCCATCGGCATCGACCAGTACCTGCGTGGCGTGAAGCCCGAAGACGATAAGGTGACGGTGCGCGCCGAGTTCGCCCTGGTGCCCTATCAAGACCGGGTGTCGGACTATCACCTCGATGTGACCCGCAGCCTGGAAGCGTGGGCCGAAACCTCGACCCTGCGTGAGGAGTATCCCCAGGACGCGGCGATACGCATGTCGTGGCAGCCGATCTCGATCTGGACCGCCGACACGATGCAGCGCCGCCTGATCGATGGCGACGACTACGACGCAGTGGCCCGGCAAGAGATGCCGATGCTGCCGGTGGACGAGCGGTTCGATAACCTCGTCACCGAGGTGGAACTGGGCTTCACCCACGGCGAAGCGTTCCAGGAGGCCAAGCGTTGTTTGCAGTGCCAGCTTAACATCTTCGTGGACGGTGACAACTGCATCCTCTGTAACGCCTGCATCGAGGTCTGCCCGACCAACGTGATCCATATGGCCGATCTGGACCTGATCGACAGCGTCAACGGCAACGCCTACGAGCCGCGCCTGATGGAGGCGAAAGGCTGGAAGGCCGGAGCCGCGATGATCATGGACGAGAACCTGTGCATCCGCTGCGGCCTGTGCAGCCAGATTTGCCCGACCAACTGCATCACCATGCAGCACTATGAGCCACACCTGGTGGCTGCGCCGAGTGACGCGGCGGTCGCGGCGGTCACCGCCCTGGACGTGGGGTTACACATCCCGGCCCCGGCGCGGACGTAGCAAGTGGTCAGTGATCGGTGGTCGGTGGTCAGTATGGACACGAACCACCGACCACTGATCACCGACCACTGATCATTGACCACTTGTCACTGATCACCGATCACTGACCACTGACCACTCGTCACTGACCGAGGAGTATCCATGCAACGACGTGTACAGGTGATCCGGGGGATGGCGCTAGCTGTGGCGCTGTGTTTCAGCCTCACGCTGACCGCCTGCGTTGGGCCAACCGTTGTCACCGGCAGCGATCAGGCTGGCCTGTTCAATGTGCGGCTCAAAATTGACCCGCCAACGATGCAGGCCGGGCAGAAGGCCACCCTAAACTACTTCTTTACCGACCCGAAGAACGATAACAAGCCGGTGACCAACCTGGCGGTGATCCATGAGCGCGTGCTCCATGTGTTCGTGGTCGATCGCCAACTGGCCTACTTCAAGCACGACCATGTCGCCGCCGTCTCGGCCTCCAACTCCTACCCGGTGAACATCCAGTTCGGCAACGAGGGCACCTACCGGGTCTTTGCCGAGTTCGCCCCGACGGTCCTGGTGACCGATACGACGACGAACAAGAAGGTGCCGAAGGCGGGCGACACGGTGATCTACAGCACCACGATCAGCTTTGGCAACGGCGGAGGCGTGCAGGCAGAACCGGCCCCCTTGAACGAGGATCTTAGCCCGAAGAACGTGGGCGGCATCACCGTCGCCCTCAGCACGACCAGCAATCTGCGCGTGGGCCAGCCGGTGACGTTCACCTTCAACCTGAGCGAACGCGGGGAGCCGATCCACACCCTCGCCTCGTACCTGGGCGAAGCCGGGCACCTGATCATTCTCGACGCGGAAGCGCAGCACCTGGCCCATGTCCACTCCCTGGAGTCGATGGGCGCGATGACGGGGATGGGCAACCCAGCGAGTGGGTCGTCCTTGAGCGGGGCCAGCGGCGCGCAGAGCGGCAATCCCTCGCAACTCAGCACGCCCGTCCCCAACGGCACCCCCGTCGCAGGGGCGGAAACCCCCACCGCGATGGCCGGTATGGCGATGGGCGCGGCGACGCCCGGCGTGGCCCCCACGGGCACGGCCAATGCATTCAATGACACCCTGGGCTTCCGCCCGCTGCCGACCGTACCCCCCAGCACCTCGCTGGGCGGCGGCACCTATGGCCCCAACGTCACCTTCCAGTACACGTTCGATGCGCCGGGCCTCTATAAGCTCTGGGGCCAGTTCCTCTATCGCGGTCAGGTGCTCACCGGCGCCTTCGTGGTGAACGTCGCGCCGTAAACCTACCCTCGGCAACATGAGAGGGCCAGGCATGATGCCTGGCCCTCTCATGTTGTCTGGCGGTAGGTCTGAGATCCAGGGTGGTCGCAAAGTCAGCGGATTTGCCGGGAGCGCACTCCTGTTGGTGTAGTGGCGACCTGTGCCGAACTTTGCGACCGCCCTGTCTGAGATCCCCGGTCATAATAGGGGCTTACGGCTGTAGGATATGGCG
>JBBSEL010000652.1:0-3591 GCA_038239755.1 Chloroflexia bacterium
CATCGGCCCCGTCTATCTGGTCGTCGTCGGTTAGCGATTCCGATACAGTAGCACGGTGGACGGTCACAGTATGACGGCGTGGGTCGATCACCAGCACCATAAGGGTGCCCGCCACGAGCCACTTAGCAACTTTTTCCGCCACCTCGGTATAGAGGTCGCTTGGCGAGATGATTTCTGCGACAAGATTGGGCGTGCCCACCAAGAAGCCTTTGGCACCTGCCCTGGCAGGCAGGCGATCGTTGCTGATAAAAGCAACATCTGGTGAAAGCACGGTATCAGGATTACGCTGGATAATACAGCCGGTTTCGGTAACAACCTTGCCTAGTTTGTTGGGCCGCACATGATTGGATAGATTAGTGCCCAGTAGAATAGCGATGTCGCCATGTTCCAGGCTTGTGGGGGCCATCGTAGTCAGCACTCCTTCCACCAGTTCGTGTCGCTGCCCGTCCTCTGGCAAGTGCCACAATTCCTCGGCGGTCATCAAGCGCGTCTCGGTTGTCATCGGCAGACCTCCTTGGCTTTCTAGCGATTGCTGCTGCCCACCGGTTGCAGGGGAATGATCTGGCGTTCGGGGCGCTTCACCTTTTCCAGCGTGTCGAGGGTGCGGCGCTTGCGTTGCAGGCCGACCCAGTGGCGCGGGATGGAGAGCACGTCGCGCATATGGTGCGGGCGCAGCGTGGCCGGTTGGCGCAGGGCGGTTCGCACCCGGGCGGCGGCCTTCCGCATTCGGAACTCGTGATGGACGACGTGATGCAGCACGCGGTAGAACTCGGTGATATACGCACCCTGGAACATCATTTCCAGATCGTCGCTATCCACCCAGTTGCGCTTATTACCCAACTCCTGCTGCACCCGGTCATAGAATTTGGTGCCGGGCAGAGGATAGGAGACCGAGATACCGATGTCGTCGGGGTTGCCATCGCGCACCATCTGGAGCGTCTTTTCGATGTCGGCGCGCTCCTCGCCAGGGTAGCCGAACTGGAGGAAGAAGGCGATCTTGATCCCGGCAGCGTGGAGCTTTTGTGCGGCGGTGAGGATCTGCTCCACCTTTGTGCCCTTGTCCATCGCGTCGAGGATCTTCTGCGCCCCGCTCTCGGCCCCCACCCAGACGATCTGGCAGCCCGCCCGGCGCAACCCTTCGGCCACACTGTCCTTGATCAGGTCGGCGCGCAAGAGGCACTTGAACGGGATCTGCGCGTCCAGCCGCTCGACCTCCACGCCGTAGCGCTCGATCCAGTTGGGTTTCAGGCCGAAAATGTCGTCGGCAAACCAGATGTGGTCGGGGTGATAGGTCTCTTTCAGCCACTTCAACTCGGTGGCGACATTCTCTGGGCTGCGGACGTTGTAGCGCTGGCCGTAGATCGGCTTGGCGCACCAGTTGCAGTGGTAGGGGCAGCCTCGCGTGGTGACCATGTTCATCGAGTAGTAGCCGTGGCGCTCCATCCAGACGTTGCGGTACCTGGGGATATCGACCAGATCCCAGGCCGGGAAGGGCAGTTTGTCCAGTTCACGCACGAATTCGCGCTTGACCATCGTCCGTTTGTCGGGCCAGGAGACACCGACGATAGCCTGGAGATCGCCTTCCACCTTGCCGGTCAGGTGGTCCAGCAGATCGGTCAGGGTGACTTCGCCCTCGCCGACGATGATCGCGTCGGCCCCGGCGGCGAAATAGAGGTCTTGCTGGTCGGTGGCATCGGAGCCAGAGATGATCACCATCGCACCCTGCGCTTTGGCGGCGGCGGCCATCGTGAAGGCGGCCTCACGCATCCGGGTCAGGCACATTTTGCTCAGGTAGTTGAAGCTGTCCTCGTAGATGACGGCGAAGCGGGGCTTCTGCGCGGCGACCGCTGCCGCCCATTCGGCTTCGCTGGCGGCCAGCATTGCGTCGAACAGGCCCACGTCATAGCCCCGTTCGCGCAAATAGCTGGCGGCATAGAGTGTGCCCAGGGGGGGATAGGGCATCATCGCTTCCCACTGCTTATGGTCGAAGCGCAGGTAATAGGATTGACCGAGCAAGACTTCACTCATCGCGGATACTCCTGACGGGAAATTAGAAATTAGAAATTAGAGATTAGAAGTGAGAATAGAAGTGAGAATAGCCGGATAATCTATATGCTGACTTCTGATTTCTAATTTCTGATTTCTGTCAGCACGCCTTGTCTAAGCGTTGATCGCGTGCTTCAAATACAAACTGGCGGATCGCCGTCCGCCAGGCCTCCGGCTCCTCGATGAACGGGAGGTGTCCACTCTGCTCGAACACGACCAGTTGGGCGTGAGGCAGGTGGTGGGCAATATCGGCGGCCATCGCGGGCGTGGTGATGAAATCGTAGCGCCCGACCAGCACCAGGGCCGGGGCGGTGACGTGGGCCAGCCCAGGCCGCAGGTCCATCGTCGCCGCCTCCTGATCGTTGAACTGGCGCAACGGATCTAGCCGTGTCGGCAGGGCGGGACGCGAGGCCCGGTATGGCTCATGCTGCGCGCTCCATTCGCGGAAATAAAACGGCAGTTCGCGCAGCCACAGATCACCCATCTCTTCAGCGGTCTCGTACTCGCCCGCCCATTCGCGCCGGATCGCGTCGTAGGCATCAGGGAACCAGGGCTGATCGTGATAACGGGCCACTGCCGCGTCCAGGTCGGCCACAAAATCACCCAGATAGGCGACGGTGTCGGCCAGGATCAACTTCTCCACCCGCTGTGGGAAGAGGCTGGCGAACTGCTGGGCGATCATGCCGCCGTGCGAATGGCCCAGGATGATCGCCCGGTCCCGCCCCAGGTGGTCGAGCAGCGCCGCCACGTCACGGGCATAGGCCGGGAGGGTGTAGTCATCATCGGGGGCATCGCCCGATTCCCCGGCCCCGCGCGGATGGAGGGTGACGAGGGTGAGGAAATCGGTCAGCCCGCCGAAGGTGCCGACATAGTTGGGGTGCATCCCCGGCCCGCCCGGCAGCATCACGCACAGCGGGCCATGCCCTTGCACCTCATAGGTGCTGGGAACACCGTTCAAGACGGTCTGATGGGTACCGGAGCGCAGGGCATCCTGGCGCATGTACGCCTCCTATCCTTCCCTCAGTAAGGCCTTCCCCGGATCATGGGCAAACACGAGTCGCCAGGCGCAGGGTAGGTAGGGCTGAGACGAAGTGAGAACTACCGTAAGTGGTATACGGCGGAGGGTTACACTACTGGCGCGCTGCCTTGATCAGGCCGTTAGAGGCTTAAAAATAGCCACGGCTCATTATAGCATCCTGCTCTGTCCAGGGTCAATAGCATGAGTGTGATGCGTTATAGCCTAGTACCTGTTGTGTCTGCTCGGTACCAAGTCAGCAACCGGTCGGTCTGCGTTTCTAGCGCGTAATCTTGGGCAACAGCGGCGCGGGCGGCGGCTCCGCGCTTTTGCCGGGGGGGAGTATCCATGGCGGCCAGGATGGCCCGGCCCAGCGCGGCAGGATCGCAGGGCCGGAGCGGCCAGCCGCTGGCGGGATGGTGCCGGGCCAGGTCGGCGGCGGCTCCCACCGGCGGGCTGATCCAGGGCAGGCCACAGGCCGCCGCTTCGAGCAGGGCCATACACTGGGCCTCGTGGTGCGAGGTCAGCAC
>JBBSEL010000653.1:0-3583 GCA_038239755.1 Chloroflexia bacterium
CCCCCCACCCCCCAACCCCCCCGATCACCACCGCCAGATCGCCCAGATGATGGAGCCAGGTGCTGCCCGACACCAGATGGATGGTCAGCAGGACCAAGCCGGTTTCGAGCAGGAGGGCGGTGCTGCGGGCCGGGCCGGGGGGGAGCGTGGCCGGGCGGCGCAGGGGGGCCAGGGCGGCAACGGTGGCAACAACGGCCAGCGCATCGGCCAGGAGGGTCAGGGCCGGGCGTAGGGCCGCCGCGTCGGCCAGTTGCAGGAGGGGCAGGGTGGGATCGGTGCCGGGCAAGAGGGCGCGGGCGAGGGCAGCGTTGAGGCTCTGGTTGTCGAGGTAGGGGAACGCCTCACCGAACAGGGCGGGGAAGTGGACCAGCCAGTAGTCGGCGGTAGTCGGCGTGAGCAAGAGCAGCCCACCCTGGATCAGCACGAAGCCCCCCGTCGCCACCACCGCCACCCCCCGCGGCCCCCTCCACCACAGGTAGGCCACCAGCAGCACCGGCAACACCTTGATGCTCACCGCCAGCGCCAGCAGCCCCCCCGCCCCGACTATGGCCGGGGTGAACGCCCAATCTGACTCGGCCCGCTCCCCCCCGGCCTCCCGGCCCCTGGCTCCTGACCCCCGACCCCTCGCAATCAGCCAGATCGCCCCCACCAGCAGCAGCAGCACCAGGCTGTTCGACTCCCCATCGTAGATCTCGTCGTGTACCGGCACCGTGAGCAGGCCGACCAGCAGCCCACCCGCCCCCAGCAGCCGCGCCCGGCCCGGCAAGAGGCTGACCAGCAATCCCCCCGCCCCCAGCAGGCAAACGTGTTGCAGCAGCTTCCAGACGATTGTGGCCGCGTTCGCGCTCGGCAGCCAGGTCAGCGGGATCACGGCGGCGGCCAGCGAGGGCGGGTAGATATAGATCGGTGACATGCCCGACCCGTAGATGTCCTCGCCGCGCCGCAGTACCTGGGCCGCCGCGTAGTAAACATGGAAGTCCAGTCCGACCCAATTACCCTCCCGCACCATCCCGGCCCCGGACCACCAAGCCAGATACCCGCCCACCCCGATCACACCCAGGATCACCGCGGCCAGGCGCAAAAGGATAGGGCTGGTAACATTAATCGGGGAACGGCTATCGGTGGACATATCCCTTTAGTATAACTCTCCTGCGCTTACAACGAAAACTGGTCACTGGTCCCCGATCCCTGGTCACCCGCCACCCGCCCGCTTGTAGGCCAGGCCGACTATCGAGACCCCGAACGGCAGATTCATGCGCTCCACCAAGGGAGCTTCGAGGGCGAATACTTTGCCTAGCAGGGTATTCGCTGGCCCCGGTCGGGTCATCATGAAATCGGACTTGAGGTCGGCGGAGCCGGGGCGATAGGGACGTAGGACGCGGACCCCGGCAATCGCCGGGAACTGGAAGGTGTTGCAATACGACAGGCGCTGGATACGATAGCCCGCCCCGGTCACGCGGGCGCGGATCTGGGCGGCGACATAGCGGCGCTTGTGGTGGCTGATCTCGTCTTGTGGCCCCCAGAGGAACGGGTAAGCCGGAACGCTGAACAGGAACCGCCCGCCGGGCCGGGTGATCCGGTATAGCTCCCGCAGCATCCCCGCGTCGTCGTCAATATGCTCGATCACATCAAGCGCCGTGATCAGGTCGAACGCGTTGTCGGGAAAGGGCAGGGGTGGGTCGTCCACCTGGCGCACCTGGGTGATGCCGCGTTCCCGGCAAAAGGCGACGGCCTCGGCGTCGGTATCGATCCCCTGGGCCTGCCCGAAGTGGGTCAGGTGTTGGAGCATCGTGCCCGTGCCGCAGCCCACGTCGAGGATCTGGCGCGGCTGTCCATCGCGCCGGGGGGGCAGGTAGCGCCGCAGCAGGCGCAGGAAGATCTCGCGGCGGCCAATGAACCACCAGTGCTTATCTTCGATCTTGAAGTATTCGGCGTAGAACTCTTTATGCATCGGGGATCTCGGTTCCTTTCGGGATCAATACGGCGGGATCGGGCCGGGGCTAGTGGACCAGGGTCAGGCCGACCGCGTTCATCGCCGCCAGCCACAGCAGGGGCAGGCTGAGGGCAAGCGTCTTGCCCCAGCGTCCCGGCGCGAGGGCCTGGAGGCCCCCGGTGAAGAGCAAGGCCGCCGGGAGCAGCGCCGGAAACAGATAGCGCCCCTGCGCCGAGAGGGCCACCCCCAGGTTGAACTGGACAAAGCTGCTCAGGAGCAAGACGGTGGTGAGGGCCAGCAGCACCCCCGCTTGCCAGGCGTAGGCCGGGATCGGCCCCCGCCCACGCAGCCCTCGCCACAGCCACCACAGCGCGGCCAGCCCGCTTAACCCCAGCAACAGGCCACTCAGCACCAGTGCCTGGTCATAAAAGATGTCGGGGAGCGAAATCGTTTGCCAGCCGAAGAAGCCCCAGAAGCTCAACCAGGTAGAGCGCACGAAATCCCAGCGAGCGGTGAGATCATTCCAGTTCAGGCCCGGCAGGTTCAGTTTCCAGAAGAGGTTGGCCGCCCCGGTGCCCGACGGTTCGCCATACACGATCAGGTTCCGCACGAACCACCAGCCGCAAACCAGCACCACGCTCGTCCCCGCCCCGGCAGCACGGGGGATCGCCCGCCGCACCACGCCCCAGAGCGCATCTCCGCGCCGGTAGCCGTGCAAGGCGCGGAATAGCACCAGCAAAAGCAGGCCGGGCACCAGCAGCAAGGCGTTCAACTTCGCCATCACCGCCAGGCCGGTCAGCCCCCCGGCCCACAGCAGGTAGCGATCAAACGTCGGGTCGCGCAGCCCGCGAAACCAGACATAGAAGGTCGCCGCGATCAGGCCGTTGACCAGGCTATCGTTGCCCACGCGGGCGTTGTTGAAGCAGAATTCGGGCAGCAGCGCCACCACCCCGGCCACCCCGATGGCCCAATACGGTCGGATGGGGGCCAGTTGCCGGGTCGCGGCCCAGCAAAAGTAGACCGTGCCCGCGCCACAGGCTGCCCCGATCACGCGGCTCAGGTAGAGGATCAGTCCCGGATCGGGCGGCACCAGTTGGGTGATCAGCCCGGTTAGCAGGAAGTACAGCGGGGGCTGCACGTTCTGGTAGGGGATCAAGGCGATGCGGTCGGTAATGCCCAACCGCTGGATGTAGGCGCGGGCCTCCACGTTGCCCGGCGTGCCGGTCACCTCGCCCAGCGGGTTGGTGGTGAAATCGAAATGGATCTCCGGCAGGCGGCGCTCGGCGCGGGCCTGCATCACGGCCTGGAGATAGGCCGTCTCGTCGGGCGCGTTGAGCGGGCGGATCAGCAAGGCCCAAATGCTGCCCAGCCCGAAGCTCAGCAGCGCCAGCGCCACCCCGATCGAGCGGCGTGACCGCCCGGTTGACGGCGGGGACGGAGATCGCTGGATGATCGGTACTGCGGGGGGTTCTAACGTCGTCACGTTCGCTCTGTCGCGCACCGGCCTGCCTCGCTCCGCCCTGGTATATCGTGGCTGTAGTATACCGGGCGCGAGGGTAACTGGCAAGGGGTCGGGGTAGGGGGCACGGCTGTAGCAAAGTCGAGATGTGGAAGCAGGGCGTGTTATTGGCGTAGGGGCGGGGGGGGGGG
>JBBSEL010000654.1:0-3579 GCA_038239755.1 Chloroflexia bacterium
CCATGCGCCGTCGATCAGCAGGCCGACCACCGGCACCAGCAGCGGGGTGACAAAAGCGACGAAAGCCACGTTCAGCCCGCCCGCCTGCCGGTACTGGAGATTTTGCCAGTGGACCAGCAGATCGACCATGCCGACCACGCTCTGGCCGAAGGTCAGTTGCCAGCCGGTCACCAGCAGGCCGACCACCGTCGCCACGCCGACCCGCCCGGTGCTAACCAGCGCCGCCACCAGGCAGAGCGGGATCGCCGCCGCCATCACCAGCGGCCAGTTCGCCAGCGTGACCACGCCCAGCCCCCACAGCCGCTCGGTGTACCCGGCAGAGATGACGTTGACCAGCCCCAGGCTGAGCAGGCCGAAGAAGGCCAGCACCATGCCGATGCCCGGCCCGCCCAGGCCCAGCCACAGCCGCTCGCCTGCCGCCCGCCGCCGGTTCAGTTCGGAGGCGAACACGTAGATCACGCCCAGCCCGCCGATGTACGACCCTAACATGCCCATCACATGGGCGGGTGCCCACAGGGTCACGTCGATGCCGTACAGTTCGTGCCAGTAATTGTCGAAGGGCGCTGCCGAGACCATCGCGAACATGCCGAACCCGGCCACATACATCCCCAGCGGAGCGTGGAAACCGAGGAAACGGGTCGTGTTCGCCGTCGTCACGCCGGGAGCGCCGCGCCGGAAGCGCCAGGTGTCCCACAAGATCAGCGCCAGCGCGACCAACCCGGCCAGGGTGGTGCTGCTGTACATCAACAGGTGGGGCGGGGTGAAGAACGAGTCGCGCCCCACCGCCGCGTGCCACTGAATATCCCAGGTGCTGCCGTACAGCCCCTGGGCCATCAAATACATAATGACCGACGTTGCCACCATGCGCAGCCGCGACTCGGCGCGGACGGCATCGGCGGCGGTGCGCGGCGCGGCGGTCGCGGTCCCCGGCTGGCGGGTGATCGGTAAGCTGGCAGACATAGCGCCATTTCTCCTTCTGTGGACCCTCTCCTAGGCTGCTAGGGGTCTCTTTCCTTATACACGAGGCTGCTATTGTGAGATGCATCACAATCTCCCTTAATTATACCACGTTCCACCGCCCTGTCAATATATTTTCTGAAAAGATTGAAAACCTAATAACTTCTACATCTGTCGTCCCGCGCAATCGGTCTCGTGGTCCTTGACATATCCCGGCTCCCTATGGTATGCTCCCTTATAAGCAAATCGAATATCCACAACCACAGGCTTTGACGGAAAAGAGTACGTCGCGTTTTTGCTTGCAGAGAGGCCCGCACCCGGTGTGAGCGGGCCACAGATCGCGACCGAAAATCCTTCCCGAGCCGCCCCCCCAACCGCGCAAGCGTAGTAGACGGGGCCGGAAGCGTCCGCCGTTACCCGGACAGGGGTGTAAAACACGCACCCCACAAAGTGGCCCGCCCTCTGGGGCAGGCAACGAAGGTGGTACCACGGGCTTCTCGCTCGTCCTTCCCATAGCGGAGGACGGGCTTTTTGTTTTGGAGTCGGTAGTGGTTAGTGGTTAGTGGTTAGTTTCTCACGGCTAATGGTGAAGGACCAACCACCAACCACCAACCACCAACCACCAACCACCAACCACCAACCACCAACCACCAACCACTCACGCCTATGCAACTGATCAACGTACACACCACCACCGCCCGGCCCGCCCACGAAGATGGAGCGCAGAAGGCGCAGGTGCGCGAACTGACGCCGCCCGGCCCGGAAACGGGCGTGGCGCTAGACCTGTGGGAGATCGCGCCGGGGGGCCAAAGCCCCAGCCACCGCCATCCTGAGGAGCACATGTGCTATGTGCTGGCGGGCGAGGGCACGCTCTACGGCACGGAGGACGGTCCCGCCTTGCCCCTGCGGCCTGGCGCGGCGATCTACATCGGCAAGGATGAACCGCACCGGGTGGTGAACACCGGGCGCACGCCGTTGCAGGTGCTGGTCAGCACGCCGCTGGTGGCGCAGGAAGCACCGAAGCAAGCCGCCTTGCCGCTGGAGACGCCAAAGGCGGGCGAACCGGCGCTGACGCTGCTAGTGGTGTTCGACGGCGGCAGTGAGGGCAATCCGGGGCGCGGCTACGGCTCGTTCCACGTCGAAGCGCCGGGCCGCCGCCCCCAGGTGGAGCGCCGCGAATATAAAGGGATGATCACTAACAACGAAGCCGAGTACCTGACCCTGATCGCCGCGCTGGAGTACATCCTGGAGGTGCTGCAACAGAGCAACCGCGATCCGAAGCAGGTCGAGCTAGATATTCGCGGCGACAGCCAACTGGTATTGAAGCAAATTAAAGGGGAGTGGAAGATCAAGAACGACCGGATGCGCGCCCTGGCCGACCAATGCCATCTCCTGCTGCGCCGCTTTGGCCGCTGGCACCTGACCTGGCACGAACGGGCAGAGAGCGTGGAGTTGTTGGGGCATTGAAGTGAAGCTTATAGACTTGCTGGAAAAACTGGGGGATGTGGACCGCGAGTTAACAATTTACATCATCGCGGGGCTTGAATGGGGTGCCGAGTCTGAAACGGTCGTGCGCTTTGATGAAGATGGGTTCACCAAACTAATCGTGGATGGTGTGCCTTTGGAGTATGTACTTGAGGTGTACATTGCTCAGGAAGCAATAGAAGTCTGGCGTGAGTGGCACGGGCGTGATCCCTCGCCCCAAGAGAAGTGCGAAGCCGTCATTCATTACGCGAAGCATGACTCTTTTCTAGCGTGAAGAAGGTATTAGCCAAAAATCTCGTCAACCGCAATCAGCAGATCAGGGAACGCCTCCGGCGCGATCTGCTCACCACGCCGCCGGACGACATGCTGCTGATAGCGCCCGTTCTGCGGCTGGGTATAGACTTCGACTTCCGACGCAAGGAGGTTCACGATCCACAACTCGGGGATGCCATGCCGGGCGTACAACGGGGCCTTTATCTGTCGATCTTCTTTCAGCGTGCTATCCGCTACTTCGACCAGCAGCAGCACGTCGCCGGGAGTCGGGTGAGCAGCGCGGTAGCGGTCATCTCGCCAGCGGAGCAAACTCACATCGGGTTGCGGCTCGGAGAGATCGTCTAGCCGGAGGGGATTTTGGCTACGGACCCATGCGCGATGCGCCAGTAGTTCGCGGAAGCGATCCGCCAGGTTGTCTACGCAGAAGGCATGAGAAATACCAATCGGTGACATCCAGTGGAGGCTCCCTTCGATCAATTCGACCCGGTCGTCGGCTTTCAGCACATCGTCGGCGGCCATTTGATAATATTGCGCGACTGTGATCAAGGGTTGTACGGCTTGAGTTGCCATGGTGCGCTCCTTTCCCGCCGCTTATCAAAGCAGTGGGGTACCTTATAGACATTCTAACGAACCATACCAGAACTGTCAAACACTTTTTATGAATAGGAGAATTGTATGTTCAAACCTGTAGAAGCCAAGTGGAACCCGCCGGAACTGGAGCGGCGCGTGCTTCAGTGGTGGGCGGAGCACGGCACGTTCGACCAATTGCGGCTGAAAAACGCGGGGGGGCCAACATGGTCGTTCGTGGATGGGCCGATCACGGCGAACAACCCGATGGGCGTCCACCACGCCTGGGGGCGCACG
>JBBSEL010000655.1:0-3578 GCA_038239755.1 Chloroflexia bacterium
ATGGCCGTAGGAGCGGTAGAGGTCGCTCTGCTCAAACGTCGTCGTGGCGGGCAGGAGGATGTCGGCATAGCGGGCCGTGTCGGTCATCAACTGCTCATGGACCACGGTGAACAGGTCTTCACGCTCCAACCCCTGGCGCACGCGGCCCCCGTCGGGTGCGACATTGGCCGGGTTGGAGTTGTAGACAAACAGCCCTTTGACCGGTGGGTCGTTCACATCCAGCAGCGCATCGCCCAACTGGATCATATTGATCGTGCGCGGGGTTTTGACGTGCTGGCGCAGTAGGTCGGGCCGTTCCAGCGCGGTATTGTTGAAGCCGTAGGAACCGCCTGTGCTGAGCAGCGCCCCGCCGCCGAGTTTGCCCCACGCCCCGGTCACGGCAGGCAGCATGAGCACCGAACGGCAGTTTTGCCCGCCGTTGGTGTGGCGGCTCATGCCGTAGTTCAGGCGGATCACGCTGGGCTGAGTCGTGGCGTAGAGCCGGGCGAAGCGGACGATATCCTCGGCGGAGAGGCCGGTGATCGGGGCGGCGCGCTCCGGCGTCCACTCGGCGGCGCGGGCGGCCAGCGCCTCGAAGCCGATCGTGTGCCCGGCGATAAATGCCGGGTCGTGCCGCCCTTCCTTGATGATCACATGGAGCATCGCCAGCACCAGGGCGGCGTCGGTGCCGGGGTGGATCGGCAGGTGCCAGTCGGCCTGTTCGGCGGTCTTGCTGCGGTGCGGGTCTACCACCACCAGTTGTGCCCCGGTGCGCCGCGCCTCGTGGATGAACGGCATCAGGTGGACGTTGGTGCTGACCGGGTTCGCCCCCCAGCAGACGATCAGCAGCGCCTGGGGGAAGCCTTCGGGGTCGGTGCCCTGGCTGACGCCCATCGTCAGGCGGTAGGCTTCGGCGGCGGTGGTCGAGCAGATCGTCCGGTCGAGCAGCGACGCGCCCAGCGCATAGAAGAAGCGGCGGTCCATGCTGGCATAGCTCAACGTGCCCATCGTCCCGGCGTAGCTGTAGGGCAGGATCGCCTCCGCGCCGTGCGTGGCGATGATCGCCCCAAACCGCTCGGCTATCGTGGCGGCGGCCTCGTCCCAGGTGATCCGCTCGAACTTGCCGCTGCCTTTCGGCCCCACCCGCCGCTGCGGGTAAAGCACGCGCAGGGGTGAATAGAGCCGCTCCTGGTAATACTGCGTTTTGACGCAGAGGAAGCCACGCGTAAACGGGTGGTCGGCCCGCGCTCCCATCTTGACCACGCGCCCGTTCTCCAGGGTGGCGGTCATGGCGCAGGCGTCGGGGCAGTCATGCGGGCAGATGACGGTCTTCACTTCGGTCGTGGTCGGGGCGTCGTCCAGTGCAGTCATAGGGGGTCACTCTCCTGTGGGGTACACGCCATTGTACCGCAGGGATGCGGGCCGGGGCAAGGGCCAATGGACGGATCGTCAGGAAGCCCTTTTAGCTTATTGAACGAGGGGCGGTACCGTGAAGTGGAAGGTCCACGGCCCGGTCACGGTGGGGGGGGGCAGGCGATTGATCGAAGACAGATCATATAACTCGGACACAGATAGAAGCCCCTCACCACCCTGATCAGCAAAGGTACGGTAGACTGTGTAAGACCAGCGATAGGTGCCATACTGTGTAAAAGAGAACCAGTCGGTACTGAGCGGTGGGGGCGACAAGCGCTGGGGCAGATCGCGCATTGGGGAATTCTCTGCATACGAGTATCCAGCAGTGTGACCGATAAGCAAATCAGCACTAGGAATAGTGCCAACTCCGTCGCTGTAACCGTAACCTTGCCTTGGTTGCAGCGCCGTCAGGTCGTAATGCAGAATAGCCCGCGCCGCACCGGGCGTCACAATCAATCGCTCCAGCGTCATAGGAACGACTCCTGTCCCAGTCATCAATTGAGTGGTATCGTAACCAATGTGGACAGTTGGCTTAACCGTCTGGTTGAGATCAAGCACACGGGTTGCCGCGGATCGGACTGGGGCGGTGAAGGTGAAGTCGAATGGCCTCGTCTGTTCTTTGATAGATTGACGATCCTCTGCCAACCGATTCACACTGAACCGGAGATGCAGATCGAGCGTCGTGGATATATCGTCCCATACAGGCGTGTCGAACGTCGCCAGATAACTGTGGGGATTAGTCGCACTTGTATCAGTGGCAGATGTTAGCTCAAAGACAGTCCCACCTGCATCAGTCAGGGTGGCATTCAGCCAGATGGTGGGATCAATGGTCTGTTCCCCTGTCAGGGCATAGGCGAGGATCACCTGATTGGCGTCGGCATAAATACGATAGACGGTCACCGTGTAGTCGCCGACCGTTTGGCGCAGGTTCACCTGTGGCTCTAATTGGAGGTAAGGCAGGAACGGCAACGCGCTTTGCGCGGCCTGATTCAGCCCGGCATTAGTCGCGTTAATCGGCTGGTAAATCGGCCCGGCGACCGAGAGTCGGTAGGGTGACTGGGCAACCGGCGGCAGGAGGGATGGCGACGCAATCGGGCGCGACGATACCGTGCCCAGCGCGACCAACACGAGGAGCGGCAACAGGACCAGCAGGCGCTTGATCAAGTGAGGTGACATAGAAATCCATCCCTTCGCTGAGGCCGCGCGGATGTGTTCAGCAGCGTAACACTTAATCCAAGTTTATCACAAATTAACCTTTTAGGAAAGATCAATGTGTAACCCGCAACCAATTGAACTCAGGGTGTCTACCTTCAGGCGAGACAAGCGCCCCTAGCCGTTATCCTCACCGCCGCGTCGCCCCAGCCGCCGCCCCACCGCCGCCTCGACCGCCGCCACATTGCCGGTCAGCTTGCCGGTGACGCCCACTTCCTCCCCGATCTTGATGAACGTGACCAGGTAGGGCGAGATTTCGCGCACCCGCTCATGGCAGGCGCGCACCACCGGCATGGCCTCATCCCAGGTCCCTTCCAGGCAGGTGCTCGACGGCCCCAGCACATAGGGCAGCCCCGACGCATCCACGATCTGCAACGCCTCGGCAATCGCCTCGGTCAGCCGCTCGGTATTCTGGATCGGGATAATGCTGAATTCCACTAACATCGTATTGCTCCTTCGCTAATAGCCGTCGGGCACGCTCTTGCGCCCTCGCCAGCCCTATGCTATCATGCCTCATCACAAACCATCTGCTCCCTGATCCCTGATCCCTCTATGACCAACCCCCAACCCCCAACCCCCAACTTCCCCGTCACCGCCTGGGTCATCGCCGCCGGGCCGGAAGCGGCGCGACCCACCTGGCCCTGGCTGCCCGCGCCCGATTTCGTCGTCTGCGCCGATGGGGGGCTGAACCACGCCGCCCAGCTGGGGCTGGACCCGCTAGTGATCGTCGGCGACTTCGACAGCGCCGACCCGGCCCCGCTTGCCGCCGCTCGCGCCGCCCCCGACCGCTACACCATCGAGCAGTATCAGCACGAGACGAAGCAGGAAACCGACACCGAACTGGCCGTGCTGGCCGCGCTGGACCGGGGCGCGACCCGGCTGATCATCACCGGGGCGCTGGGCGGGCGCTGGGACCACAGCCTCGCCAACGTCTTCCTGCTGGCCCACCCTCGCCTGATCGGGCAGGATGTGCG
>JBBSEL010000656.1:0-3576 GCA_038239755.1 Chloroflexia bacterium
ATAGGCGCGGAAGATCAGCCCGGTGCCGATGCCGCTCATCACCCCGCCATAGAGGGTGTAGAGCAGCGGGTCGGTGGTGACCGTCGGCACATGGCCGGTCAGGTTATCGATGATCCCCGAAAAGAGCAGGACGGCATAGAGGGTCCGCAAGAGGAACCGCCCGCCGCCCAGCCAGCGCAACCCGGCCAACAACAGCGGCAGGTTAAACAACAGATACATCGTCCCCACCGGCGTGCCCACCAGCCGGTAGAGAATGATGGCGATGCCACTCACCCCGCCCGAAATGACATTGTTCGGGATAAGGAACAGCACGTTCGCCAGTCCCATCAACCCGGCCCCCACTGTGATCAGCGCATACGCCCCCAACGTGCTCCAACTCAGCACCCCGCGCAGCCGCGTCCATAGGCTCCCGATTCGTCGCATCGCGTGCCCTCCTTCTCCCCGTGTCCCCGCCGCCTGTCAGCACGATACGGGCCGCGCGACGAAGGACTGAGGACTGAGGACTGAGGACTGAGTGAGTTACGAAAGTGCCCCGGCAGGGTCCACGCTGCCAGGGGCACTTTCTTTAATGGTCGATCAATTTCTCAGTCCTCAGTCCTCAGTCCTCAGTCCTTCGTCTCCTCAGTCCTCAGTCCTCAGCACTCGTCCGGGGCGCAGCCCGGCCAGAATCCCAGCCAGGCCAGCGCGGCGGTCTTTCCCGGCCAGCAGGCCCACGGCCAGGGCGAGGTAGAGCAGGGTGAAGACGAGCCACGACTCGAAGCCGGTGCCGTTGAAGGGCCAGAAGAGTTGGGCCAGGAACAGCCCGACCAGGGCCAGCGCGTTCCGCACGGTGAGATTGCCGTCAAGCAGCAGCACCACGGCGAACAGCGATTGTGCCGCCGTCAGCCAGACTTCGTGCGCCTGCCGCCCATCCAGCGGGAGCGCGCTGGGGCCGCCCGCCGCGATGCTGGTCACCAGGGGCAAGAGGCCAACCAGCAGCGTCCACTGGTTGACCTTGGAGGAAACCAGGGTTTGCAAGCCCGTCGAACCGAGCGCCCGCCAGGCAAACATCCCGGCGATCAGGAATTCGGGCGACTCGCTCGCCAGTGGGGCCACCCACTGCACCAGCAGGAACTTATCGACCCCGAAGCCTTCGCCCAGGTGGATCAGCCCCTCGGCAAACGGTTCGGCGGACAGGAAGATCGCCACGGCGGCGAACAGGGTCAGCCCGATCACGATGCTGCGGCGCAGGGCCGGGCGCAGCGTGCCGATCAACGCCGCCGGGCCGACGAGGTGGGGCGCTTCTGCCGGGCGGCGGGCCGACACGACCAGATAGAAGACGAACAGCCCGCCGAACAAGAGCGTATCGAACAGGTTGACCGACCCCTTAAACGGCAGGGTCAGCGCGTAGAGCGTGGCCGCCAGCAGCACGCCCACCTCCAGCCCGGCCCCACCGGGCAGATCCACCCCGTGGCGGTCCAGGGTGCCACGCAAGCCACGCCGGGCAGGCGGGCCGTCGTGGCGGTGCCGCCAGGCGGCGATCAGCACGACCATGCTCCAGCCCAGGCCGATCAGCAGGCGGTTGGCCCCGGTCATGTTGGCGAGGGCATACCCGGCATAGGCCGGATCGGTGGCCGCCTGCCAGGCGAAGTAGGCATCGACGGCGTATTCGGGCAGGATGGCGATCAGGGCCAGCACGGCCAGGGCCAGGGCTTGCGAGATATCGAGTTGGGCGACTTCGGCGGCCCAGGAAAGCAGGAACGCCGACCCCAGGATGGCGATCCCGGTCAAGAGGGTCACGAGCAGCGCATCAGGGTGCGCGCCCCCCAGGCGCAAGGCCAGCCAGGGTAGCGGCAGTAGCAGCGCGGTGCCGAGAAAGAGCAGCGGCTGGCGAGGGCGGGCCGGGGCGGGAGTAGTAGTGGTGTGCATATGTCCTTCCTTTTGCCTTTGTAGGATAGGCGGTCAGGCAAAAGAAAAGACCTTTGCCATGACTGCGGGCGGATAAAAACCGTCCGAAAATCACGCAAAGGTCTTGCAACGCGCTACTGAATAGCGACCGTGTTGGCACCGGGTGTCTCCACCGTCTTGACGGCAACCAACCGCAGCCGAGGCTGCGTGCTACTCCCCTTTGGAGCTTGTTATGTGGGCTGACCCAGCAGCCCTACCGATTAGAACGCGGGGTGACCGGGTTCGGGTTGACGTAGATCACTCCGTCTTCGACTTTGGTGGCATACTTGCCACTGTTGCCAGTGGCCTGGCCGCCCAGCGCCTTGCCCGTCGTCACATTGAACGGCGAGCCGTGCAGCGGGCATTCCACCCGGTCATCGTAGAAATCGCCCTCGGAGAGGGACGCTTCAGCGTGGGTACAGGTATCGCCAATCGCGTAGAAGGTGCCTTCGACGTTAAAGACGGCGATATCCACGCCGTTATAGGTAATGCGGGTGGCGGTTTCCGGCGGCACCTCGGCCTCGGCGGCGACCCGCACCCATTGCTCGTCGGTCGCTGTTGTCATCGCCGTAATAGTACCACATTGGGGCGCGATCTGCCAGCCACCCCGCCGACGCATATCACACCTGAGCCTGCACGCTTCCTTATCATATAACATCTCACATCCCGTTTTCCTTTAAGTCTATAACACCTATATTGCTAAATAAGCGTATCGGGGTTTGACAAGGCTGCAAAGTCTGGGCTATACTTGGACGCGACGCTGCCCGACCCTATGCGGCTCTTACTCACGAACCCGGTCCTTTCTTATGAGTAGCACCATTTCCCCGGCGGGGGCCGAAGCCACCGAACCAACCGAACCCCCCAACCCAACCGCGCCTGAACAGGTCTCCCCCAGCCCCCGGCCTCGTGTCCGGCGGGTTCTCGTGACCGCCGCGCCCTCGGCCCCCACCCCGGTGCCCGTGATCCCGACGGCAGCAGAGGAGGCCGCCGTGCAGGAACCCCCCTCGCGGGAGATCGCTGCACCATCCGAGATCGCGCACAATAGGAACGGGCACGCCCCTGCGCGGGCGGGTGAGCCGGTGCCCCTTGCCGCAGACGATCTTATATCGGCTCCCACTCCTGCCCCGATCCTCACGCCTGCCCCGACCCTGGCCCGGCGCGGGGCTGCACTGCGCGGACGGCTGCGGGCGGCGGATCGCGGCGTGGCGGGCGGCGTGGCGGCGGCGGTGGTGGGCGGCGTGGGCGAGGCGCTGTTGTTCCCCGAAGTGACCCGCCCGGTGGGCGCGTTGGTGCTGGCCGGGGCGATGGTGATCGCGGCGCGGGCCTGGCGTGATCGGACCGATACCCCCCTGCTGTCGTTGCGGGCCGAGGGATTGCGCGGGCTGATCACTTGGAAGAGCGGCCTCCTGGTGCGGCTGATCGGCATCGCCGGGGCGGTGGGGTTGGCCGTCGAGAGCATCCTGGCCTGGCTGCTCCACCCCGACGCGATCTTCGGACTGCAAGGGGTGTACTGGGTGGCGAGCATGGGCCTGCTGCTGCTCAGTTGCGCCCGCTGGTACCCCCGCACGCAGACCGAAGCCGACCTGGGGCCGACCTGGACGCGGGCCGAAGCCCTGGCCTTTGCCGGGATCATCGTCCTCTCCTTCGTCA
>JBBSEL010000657.1:0-3573 GCA_038239755.1 Chloroflexia bacterium
ACGCGGCGTGCTCGACCTCTATCAGGTCCAGGCGCTGGTGCTGGACGAAGTGGACCGGATGCTCGACCTGGGCTTCCTGCCCGACATGCAGCGGATCGTGAGCAAGCTGCCGGGCCACCGCCAGTCGCTCTTCTTCTCGGCCACCATGCCCGCCGTGATCGCCCCCCTCGCTGCCCACTTGCTGGAGCAGCCGGTGAAAGTGACCGTGGGCAAGCCGTCTACGGCGGTCCCCACCGTCAGCCAGAGCGTGCAGGTGATCATGGACGGGCGCAAGATCGACGCGCTCGAAGGCTTGCTGCGCGAGCCGGGGGCCGACCGGGTGCTCATCTTCGGCAAGACCAAGCGCGACGTAGACGATATCCACAGCCAGTTGCGCCGCCGGGGCTTCCGCGTCGAAGTGCTGCACGGCGACCGGGCGATGGACCAGCGTCTTTCGGCCCTCGACAAGTTCAAGACCGGCGAAACCCCGGTCATGGTGGCGACCGACCTGGCGGCGCGCGGCCTGGATGTGCCCGACGTGACCCACGTCGTGAACTATGATGTGCCGCAAAGTCTGGAAGACTACATCCACCGGATCGGGCGCACCGCCCGCGCCTCGAAAGATGGCGAAGCGATCACCCTGGTCGGGCCGGAAGAGTTGCTGGTCATGCGCCGCCTCGAAGCCGCGCTGCACCAGACCCTCCCCCGCCGCTGGGTCAACAACAATGTGCCCGTGGCGGCCCCAGAAGACACTTCGGCAGAAACGTCGGCGGTCCCCGCGCTGCCCGGCGAACGGCTCAGCGGCACCGGCATCCCCGGCCTCGCCCCCGAACGGATTAGCGGCGGCCAAAACGGCCTCCAGGCCGAACGGATTAGTGGCGGCCAGGGTGGCAGCAGCAGCAATAGCGGCAGCCGCCGCCCGGCGCGCTCCGGCGGCAGTCGCCGCTGGTAAGCCACACCCGGCACACAAAAAGGCTCCTCCGTTTGGAGGGGCCTTTTTCGATCTCAAATCAACGGGGTTCAACGACTGGGACTACAAACCCGGCTCAATCCGCATTCCGCAATCCCCATTCCGCAATCGTCACAGCCCCTTGGTATCGCGGCGGCGGCCCGGTCCGGTCTCGCCCTCGGTGGACACCCGATCCAGTGGGTCAATGGCCGTGTCGGCAGAGGCGGGCGGCGGTTGCGCGGGCTGATCGTGGGTCACGTTGCCCGCCGAGCTGCTGGACTCCTCGGTGCCGTGGATCTGCACCTGCCCGGTGCGCGCCGAGATATTGGCCTGGTTGGCACTGACCGGCCCTCCGGCGACCAGTTGCGACCGGCCCCCGGCGGTGAACTCCAGGTTGCGCATAATTGCCACCCGCTCGGCAGGGCCGATAGTCGTCCCGCCCCCGGCCCGGTGCCCCCGCGCCGGGAAGGTGCCCAGCGTGTTGCGGCGCAGGCCGATATCCCCCCCGTCGGTGGGGTACTCGCCCGGATTGGGTAGCGGCACCTGGCCCTCTTCATTAGGCGCAGTGCTATCCGGTCGTTTCTTTGGCTGTTTCACCCGTGGTGGCATGGTGCTGGCTCCTCCCTGTGGACAAATCTCTCTCGTATTATAGCAGGCGTGTGCAAGTCCCGTGCCAGAGCGAACTGCGGCGCGCTCAGACGTTCACCTGCTCGGCATAGAGGCCGAAGACGGCCCGCAGCGCATCGCAGATTTCGCCCAGCGTGCAAAGGTCTTCCACGCAGGCGATGATGTAGGGCAAGAGGTTGGCATCGCCGCCCGCCGCGCTTTGCAACGCCTGGAGCCGGTCGGCCACCATGACCGGGTCGCGCCGCGCCCGCAAGGCGGCCAGCCGGGCCAGTTGCGCCGCCCGTAGCGCAGGGTCCATCTGCAACAGGTCGGGCGGAGCCGCGTCTTGCTGCTGGAAGCGGTTGACGCCGACGATGACCCGCTCGCCGCTATCCACCTGCTGCTGCCAGCGGTAGGCGGCATCCTGGATCTCCTCATGGAAAAAGCCCGCCTCCAACGCCTTCAGCGTCCCGCCCAGATCGTCAATCCGGCGCAGGTAGTCCCGCGCCCCGGCCTCGATAGCATTGGTCAGGCTCTCAACAAAGTACGACCCGGCCAGCGGGTCCACCGTATTCGCCACCCCGGTTTCGTAGGCGATGATTTGCTGGGTCCGCAGGGCCAACCGGGCCGAGCGTTCGGTGGGTAGGGCCAGCGCCTCGTCCATCGCGTTGGTGTGGAGCGACTGGGTGCCGCCCAACACCGCAGCGAGGGCCTGCACCGCCACCCGGACCACGTTGTTGTCAGGCTGCTGCGCGGTCAGGGTAGACCCGGCGGTCTGGGTGTGGAAGCGGAGCATGGCCGAGCGCGGATCTTTCGCCTTGAAGCGCTCCTGTACGAGCCGCGCCCACAGTCGCCGCGCCGCCCGGTACTTGGCGATCTCCTCGAAGAAGTCGCTGTGCCCGTTGAAGAAGAAGGCCAGCCGGGGGGCGAAGGCATCGATGTCCAGCCCCCGCGCCTGCGCCGCCTCGACATAGGCGATGGCGTTCGCCAGGGTGAAGGCGACTTCTTGAATGGCCGTGCTGCCCGCCTCGCGGATATGATAGCCGCTGATCGAGATCGTGTTCCAGTTGGGCACCGCTTCGCCGCAGTAGGCGATCAGGTCGGTCACCAGGCGCAGCGATGGCCCAGCGGGATAAATATACGTGCCCCGCGCTACGTACTCCTTGAGGATGTCGTTCTGCACCGTGCCGTTCAGTTGGGCGGGGCTAACCCCCTGCCGCCGTCCGGCGACGATATAGAGCGCCAGCAGAATGCTCGCCGTGGCGTTGATCGTCATCGAGGTACTGACCTTGTCCAGTGGGATCTCCTGAAGCAGCACTTCCATATCGTCAATCGAACAGATCGACACGCCCACTTTGCCCACTTCGCCCTCGGCCAGCGGGTGGTCGGCGTCGTAGCCCATCTGCGTCGGCAGGTCGAACGCCACCGACAGCCCGGTCTGCCCCTGCGCCAGCAGGTAGCGATAGCGGGCGTTGCTCTCTGCCGCCGTGCCGAACCCGGCATACTGGCGCATGGTCCACAGCCGACCCCGGTACATCGTCGGCTGCACCCCACGGGTGAACGGGAACGCGCCGGGATAGCCCAGGTCGCGCTCGTAGTCCCACTCGTTCAGGTCAGCAGGCGTGTAGAGCCGTTCCACCGGCTCGCCCGATGCAGTGGTGAACGCGGCCAGCCGCTCCGGGTTCTTCGCCAGGGCGGGGTTGAGGATCTTGTTTTGCCAGTCGTGAAATTTGTCGGTCATAGCTCATCCACTCCGGCTAGTAGCAGGTGGCGGTACCGCGCCGGAACCCAGACCACCTCGGCCTCGCCGCGCCGGTGCCAATGCGCGGCTACTTCCTGAAAGTCTTTGGCTTCCAGTTGCGAGGGATACGCCTCGGTCAGCAACTGGATCTTGGCGGCCAGGGACGCGCAGGGGAGCGACACCGGGACGAACGGCTCGCCCTGCCAGGAGGGCGGCACTCGCGCCGCGATCTCGTCCAGGGTGGGGCGGGCGGCATAGGGCAGGTCTTCGTAGAACAGGGGGATCGCGTCCGGCGTGG
>JBBSEL010000658.1:0-3572 GCA_038239755.1 Chloroflexia bacterium
AACGAGCCCGACTTCCCGCAAGGGTGCGCAAGGCGATCGAGGCAGCCGACGAGATCGGAATCGCGGCCATCAGCTGCTGGGAAGTGGCGATGCTCGATCTCCGCAAACGCATCGTTCTCGATCGCGAGGTGCGGATCTGGATCTCGCAATCCTTGCGCGCGGATCGCGTCCGTCTGCTGGAGTTGACGCCGGAGATCGCCGTCGGGGCGGCGCGGATGCTGTGGGGGCCCGCGGCAGGGCTGTGGCGCGCGGCCCCCCGGGGGGCGGGGTGGGGCTGAGGGCGGCGGGGTGCGCGGTCACGGTCGGGGGTAGCAACGGCTGGGCAGCGGGCGTGCTGGTGGGCGGCGGGGTTGTTGTTGCCCCGGCGGTGCTGGTCGGCGGGAGGGTGGGGGTCGATCCGGCGAGTCGGGTTGACGGCGGGCGGGGGTTCGCCTGCTGTTGCTGCATGATCTCGCCTGTGACCAGGCTCAAGGCCAGCAGGATCAACACCCCGGCCAGCAGCAGGACCATGTTCCGCGCCTGGGGATCAGGACGCATCCGCAACCCCCGGTGGAGTGCGGTGTGCGGCGTGCAGCGTGCGGAATAACGGGTCTGCGCTAGCCTTCAAACCTCGTACCTCGTACCTCAACCCTCAGCCCTCAACCCTCAACCCTCGTCCGACACCGGAGAGGGGACATTCGTAGATGCGGCGCTCGGCGCAGGTGCGCCCATAGCAATGGATCAAGCCCTGCTGCTGGCAGGCGGTGGTGATCGCCCCTTTGGCGCGCGGGCCAAAGACCTCGTCGCGCATGGCCCGCGTGATCTGGTTCTCCTCTAGCGGCGGGTGGGCCTGATAGACGGCGGTCGCCACCGCGCCCAACGCCGGATGGTCGGTCAGGCTGGCCCAGGCGACGCAGAACGGGGCGACGATGTTGACCATCATCTCGGCGGCACGGTCGGCCTCGATCAGGTCCATCCCCCGGCCCTTGCCGCCCGCCCGGCCCGGCAAGCGCCCGCCGAAATCGCTGTGTTCGGCCCAGAAGCCGCCCGGCGCGGCCACCCGCAGCCGGACCTGCCAGCGCGCCCGCACCGCCGCCGGGTCGGGGGCCGCCGTGGCATCGGCCACAAAGCTGGCCGTCACCCCTTGCGGCAAGAGCCAGGTGAGCAGGTGGGCCAGCGCGGCCACCCGCCGGGCGGGCGCGTTGGGCGGACGCACCCCGGCGAACCGCCAGGGGAGCGGACCCTGGTCGGGCGCGCTGCTGCGGATCAGCGGTTGGACGGTGCGCCACTGCCGCTCCAGTTCTTCCGCCTGGGCCGCGCTTTCCCAGTCTAGATCGCGCTCACGCGGGCGCTGGGCGGGCAGCAGCCCGGCGGCCCCCAGCAGGACGGCTTCGAGCACGGCCTGGCGGTCGGCGGCGGGGCGGTCTCCGGCCAGCGTCGCCAGCAGTCGCAGCGGCATCCGCTCCGCCAGCGCCCGGAAGGGGACGCGATTGGCGCTGTAGCCCAGGGCGTCGCATAGCCCGGCGTAGAGGATCTGGTCGGCGGCGGCTTCGGCCTCATAGTTAGGCAGATCGGCCAGCGCCACGGTCAGGTCGGCCTCGAAGCGCGCCGCCTTTTCGGCCAAGCGGGCCAGCCCGGCGCGGGTGATCACCGCCTGGAGGTCGGCCACCGAGCGGCCCTGGGTGCGCTCCCAGCACGGCTCCTCCGACAGATCGCCCAACTCCGGTAGCGCCAGCACGGCCAGTTCGCCGGGCGTGGCGGTCAGGTGCGGGGCCAGCACCAGCGTCGGCACGGTGCGCCCAGCAGTGGTCACGGCGGGCCGCACCTCGTCCAGCGTCGTCCCCCCCCGCGCCCCGCCGAGGGTGTAGACCACATGGAGCAGGACGTTGTTATAGGCCGGGTCGGTATGGTGGCCGTGAGCGTACCAGTCGGCGGCGCGCAGGTGCAGTTCGATGTCGCCCCGCTGCGGGCGTTCGGCCCCGATGCTGAGGATCGCGTTCTGGAAGTCGGGGCCGGGGCCGCCCATCCAGCGCCCCCGGTAGACAATCGCCACCGGCGCGCCGCGCGTGGTCCAGAACGGCCCACGCAGGGGACGCTGGGCGTTCCACACGGCGGCCAACGTCCGCTCGTTCAAGGGCACGGCATCGGGGGCGGCTTCGGCCACCCCCAGCGCATGATGTTGCGGCTCGACAACAGACGGGCACAGGCACATAGAGGTCAGGGCGTAGGTGTTTCGGGGTTAAGGATCTGCTGATCTTTCCCCCGTACCAGGCTGTCGATCTGGCTGGCCGATACACTCAGGCGGAAGCGGGCGATCAC
The DNA here is from genome assembly GCA_038239755.1 of Chloroflexia bacterium. Lineage (GTDB taxonomy): Bacteria > Chloroflexota > Chloroflexia > QHBQ01 > JAICKM01 > JBBSAN01. The sequence continues at coordinate 2,299 of JBBSEL010000658.1, forward strand.
GTAGCTACTGCGGGCGATGATTTCGCGGGCCAGGCTAGGCTGGGCCTGCAACTGCTCGTTGACATAGGCCGCGAACAACCGGTCCATTGCCGTCGCCATATTGATGATGTCGGTGGCAGTGGTGGAGCGGGTCGCGCCCGCCTGCGTTTGCCGCAGGGTGGTGCGCTCCGGTGCCCCGCTCAGGAGGTCTTTGATGAACTCCTGGGTGTCGATTTCGATTTGCTGCTGCCAGGCGGCCTGGCTCAACATGCTGTAATGGCCGCCCGCTTCTTGCTGCGCCTGCTGGACCAGGCGCTGGATAGCGGCTTGGTGTGTGTTTAAGAATTGCTCAATTTGGGTCTTAACCGGATCGATCATGAGCAGCCCCCTTGCCCGGCAGCGTTCTTGGTCGGTCGCCACCGAGCGTGTCCCTCATCCCCAGGCCAACGCTGGCTGGTGATTCATAAGAGTCATTATAGCACACCTTAGCCGATCTAGATCAAGTATGTTTCGACTATGTCACGATAACACACCAGGCAGGTAGTCCCCATCTTTACTATGACCCGGGTGTAAACCGCTCCACCAGGCAGCTATGGCACGGGTGGGCGATCTTACTGGCAGGTGGGGGTCAGGCAGTGGGTGCCGTAGGCGTAGGTGGCGACCACGGTGCCGCCGGCATCCAGCAATTCCAGCGCATCGCCGCAGTTATTCCAGATCGCCCGGTTGCTGTTGAAGCTGTAGGGATGGCCCGGCTCGGTGTAGACCTGAAGGGTGTCCAGGCCGGCCAGAGTCGTCCCGGCGGGGAAGCTGTAGTGCTGGTTCGACTCGTTCTTGTCGCGCAGGGTCCAGTGGCCCAGGTCCACCGCGTCAGTCCCGGCGTTGCGGATCTCTACGTATTCTTGCCCCACGGCCTGGACGTTGTGGATCTCCATCGGGCCGCTGTGCCCGATCACCGACTGCCGCTCCGGTGCAACCGCCTCGCAGTTCGTGCCGACGGCGGTGGGGGTGGGCACCGCCGTGGGCGGCTCGGCGGTCGGGGGTACCGCTACCGTGGGCGGCACGGCGGTTGGAGGCACCGCTGTGGTGGGCGGCACCAGCAGCGTTGGGGATGCCGCCGGGGTGACCGTTGTGCCGGGTAGGGCCGTGACCGGGGCGGCGGCAGGGTTGCTGTTGTTGGGGTAGCGGCTGTCGAGGCCGAATTTGCCCAGTTGGGTCAGCAGCACTTCGTAGGGGGTGCCTGCGTTCTCTGGATGCAGCTCGAAGATGGCCCGCTCGAAGTATTGCACGGTGTAGGT
>JBBSEL010000659.1:0-3572 GCA_038239755.1 Chloroflexia bacterium
CCTATAAGCAGGTGACCTTGATCGGCCCGCCGACGGGGAACTCGCTGGGAATCGGCCCAGACGTCGAGCAGGCGCTCAAGCACGAAACGAACCGGCAGGTGGAGCGCATCTGGTCTACGAGCACCGCTGGGTTAAGTGTGCTCTTGAAGGCACGCATGACGGAAGGGGTAGCATTCCGCGGGAAGGACGAAGGCCAAGTGGGGACGATCCCGGTGCGCGCCACCGGCCCGGCCCGGCCCGGCCGCCGCCAGGGCAAACCACTGAGGTAGCCGCTCCCTGGCCAGGATTACGTGCCTACCCTGTCAGGGGCCACCGCGCTGACTCGCATGTGGAAGGTAGCGCTGTCTTGCAGTCAGGGGGCAGCCCGCAAATAATTGCACTTCAGCATATGATAGGGATACTCTGGGCAGGATCATCAAACTTGCAGATGATCACCGCTGGGTGTAGAATACATTCAGCGGTGATCATTCCTCTGGCGGGAGTGCCCCTCTGGTGGTGGGCTTACCCCGCTTCCGCAGACACCTGGGAAGCTTGGTCATAGAGCGGTTCGAAAGCCGCTGGGTATTGTCAACTTGAGCCGGGAGGTGGCGAGATTGCCGCACCCTTGTATAATAGGCCCATGACCACCACCCCTGCTGCCTGCTACAAAGGCCACCGCTTCCCCGCCGAAATTATTGCCCATGCCGTGTGGCACACCTTCCGCTTCCCGTTGAGCTATCGCCAAGTTGAGGAGATCCTCGCGGCTTGCGGCATCGTTGTCAGCGACGAAGCGATTCGTGAGTGGTGTCGCAAGTTCGGTTCTCCGGCGCTTTTGGTGAAAGGCGGGAGCTTCCATCAAGCTGGTGCTAGCACGCGTTGTCGCAACAGATCGAATTTGGCCCGCCCGTACATGGCCCTTTTCAACAGTTTCAGCTTGTTGACGTGCCCTTCCACGGGGCCATTGCTCCAGGATTCACTCAACCCGGCCACTATCGCGTCCTTATCCCGCTCCAGTCCCTCCGCGAAGCTCTGGAGATCGGTCAAGCCACTGGTTCGCACTTTGCCCAACCAAGCCTCCAACGGGGCCGCGGTGTGTTGCCGCACCATCTGCAAGAATTCTTGCACGAACGAATAGGCGCTGGCGACCTCTCGACAGGCCTCCTGGATCTGCTGCATCGTGGTCTCCTCCATTTCCGTGAGGCTCTCCGGCTCACGCAGCAGAAAGTAACTTAAGCGCAGCGACGCGGGTGCGTGCTCTACCTTCTGCCGTTCTTTCGCGGGGCCTGGATCCACCAAGGCCACGGCAGCGGGGCGCTTGGTGCATGGACCCGTTTGCGCGGGGGTCCGCCTCCGGACCGCCAGCCAGACCGCAACCGGCTTGCGGCATCCCTGGTAGCCCTGTTCCCTGATCTCCCGCCACAACTGTGTCCCGTTTTCGCACCCTTCTTGCCAGCGCTGATAAAGATAGGGCAAGTACGGTTCCAACTGGCTCCGCGAGGACTGCCACCGCACAGCTGTCGGATCGCTATCACTGCGCAGGTAGTGGTAAACGGTCCCGCGACTCAGCCCCACTTGGCGAGCGATTCCAACGATGCTTTCGCCCGTTGCGTGCAAGAGATGCACCTGCTGGTAACAGGCTTGACGGGCCGCCCGACGAACTTGCTGGGCGGCCTGGGTAGCGGCGGAACGTCGGGCGGGCTGCCAATGAGCTGCGCGGGGTAGCGCGGCCGCATCGAGCGGGGCGGTGCTGGTCCGGGGGAGTTCAATCCCGCGGAAGCGCGAACGGTGGCGTTCCAGCAGGCGTTCCAGTGCTTCGCGCAGGTTCTTGACCAAATGGAACCGATCCGCCACCTGCCGGGCCTGCGGTGCCCCCAGCGTGGCCGCTCGCCGATACTCCGGCGAGCGGTCGCGGCTAATGATCTCGACCCCAGGATGCGCCAGGAGCCAGGTGACCACTGTCGCGGCGGTTCGATCCGGCAGGAGGTCGATCGGGCGGTGCTGCTCCAGATCGACGAGGATGGTGCCGTAGGTACGCCCTTTGCGGAAGGCGAAATCGTCAATGCCGAGGACGCGCGGGGTGGCGGATGTAGGCACGGGAATGCGGCGGAGGTGGCGGAGCAGGGTGCGGGGGCTCACGGCCATCCCTAGTCGAGTCACGAGGCGCGTACCTGCTTCCCCGCCGAGTGCCAACCCCACGACGCCCAGAATGTGGCTCAACCGGAGCGTCCGACGGGCATAGGGGGCGACGAGCCCGGGGAGGCGCTCGGTGAAGATCCGACGGGTACAGGTCGCTACTTGGCAGAAGAACTTACGCACTACCAGCAGGACCCGCACAGTACACCCAGCCCAGGGCAAATCCGCCACCGTCCGCGTATAGGCGCTATGTACGTGGGTCGCAACGGTGGCACAGAGCGGGCAGCAGGCAGTGGGAGCAGTAGTGGTGAGCAAGAGAGTCAGACGCTGCTCATCCAGCGTGATCTGGTTCACACGTAGTCCAGAGAACGGCGGAATGAGTTGCGTCGCCAACCGACGTAATGAACGATCCATAACACCAGTTGTACCACATCCGGACTCTCTTCACCAAAAGCGCCGGAGAGCCAAACTTGCGGCACCACTGGCGAACGGTTTCATAAGTAACGACGATGCCGCGGGCAGCGAGGAGTTCTTCGACATCGCGGTAACTCAGCGAAAAACGGAAATAGAGCCAGACCGCGGGCGAGATGATCTCGGTGGGATAGCGGTGGCGTTTGTAGAGAGCAGTATCAGCAGCAGTGGGGGTCATCATGCCACCCTTATATAGGAAGCTCCTCCAATGCGTGTTCGGTCGCCCAAGTTAACCTGACAATACCGTTCAGCGGCCTCGGCCAGATGCAGAAAGTAGTCGGCGTGACGCTCAGCGACGAGCAGGCGCTCGTCGCTCGCTCCCAACTGTTCAAGCCCATACTCGCGGATCGTCTCCAGCATCTCAAACCGTAGCCCACCATCCGCCTGCTCCACCTGGCGAAGCAGACTCTTGTCCACCAGTGAGCCAACCCCATCTAATACATCGGGCCCGAGATCCCCGACTAGGTTACACACGGCGGTTGCTGCTTCTAGGGTGAAACCTCCCACGAAGATCGCTAGCTGCCGGAAAAGGTGCTGTTCGTCTATAGTGAGCAGATTATAGCTCCAGGCAATAGCGGTTCGCAGGGTCTGCTGCCGCACGGGCAAATCACGAGAGCCGCTCGTGAGCAGGGTTAGCCGCTGCTCGAGCCGCACGCGCAACGCCGTAAGTGGCAAGACTTTTATGCGCGCTGCGGCCAACTCGATGGCCAACGGGAGTCCATCCAGCCAGCGGCAGATCTCCACTACCGTCGCTGTGTTCGCGTCAGTCAGTACAAAATCTGGCTTCACATCGCGTGCACGCGCTACAAAAAGCATCACTGCGGGATACTGCGATGATTCATCGGTTGTTAGTGACTGCTGAGCAGCGGGGACAGCCAGGGGGGACACCATAAATTCACGCTCGCCCCGCAGGTGGAGCACTTGGCGACTCGTCACCAGCACCTTGAGTCTTGCGGCGCTTGCTAAGAGATCACTGACCAAAGGAGCAG
>JBBSEL010000660.1:0-3570 GCA_038239755.1 Chloroflexia bacterium
AAGCTGAGGATGCCGTGGGTGACGGGGAGCGAGTAGGAGAGGGCGCGTACCGGTTCCCAGAAGCTGTTCAGGGGCAAGAAGAAGCCGCTGAAGAAGACCGAAGTGAGCAAGGCCAGCATCGCTAACTGCACCGCCTGGCTCTCGGTTTTGGAGACCATCGACAGCCCGAAGCCCAACCCCAGCGAGGCGAAAATCAGCAGCAGCAGCATCCCCGCCAGCCAGAAATAATCGCCTAGCATCGGAATGCCCAGCGCCGAGTAGGAGCCGCCGCCCACATCGATACGGAAGACCGCCAGCCCGACCAGCGCCGCCGCCAGCACACCCAGGAAGAGCATAAAGCCCAGGTACTTGCCAGTCAGGATCTCACCCGGCGTGATCGGGGCTACCCGGAACAGTTCCACCGAGCCGCGCGTGCGCTCCCGCACCATTGAGAGTGCCCCCAACGTGATGGCGATATGCTGAAGGAGCAAGGCGATCACACCAGGGGTGTAGAAGTTGAGGAACGTCGGCTTCCCGGCCAGGTTTTGCGCCTGCCCGAAGAAGGGCGCGGCCAGCACATAGGGGTTCATCTGCTGGAACTGGGCGGTCAAGCCCTGCATATCGCGCACATCCTGGCGCACGGCATCGGTGCGAGTGCGCAGCCGCTGCGGGTCGGGGTTGGGTTGGCTCAACTCATCCTGCAAGGCCCCCACATCGGTGTTCATATTGCGGATCGATTGTTGGCTCTGGGCCAGGTTTTGCTGTTGGACGGTCGTGGTGGTGCCGGTGATCGGGGCCGATTGCAGCAGTTGCAACATCAGCCCCGCCCCCAGCAACACCACATCGGCATTGCTGCGCACTTCCGGCGATTCCTGCCCGGCTTGCTGCACGTTGCCCTGGGCCAGGCTGTCGCTAATCCGGCCCAGCGCGGCATCCAGCCGGGTCAACGCCTCGCGCACGTCACCCGCCCCGGCCTGTCCCCGCCGGAACGCGGCGACGACCGTCTCTTTGTTCAGGTCGTTGGTGAAGTTCAGCGTGCCCACTTCGATCCGCGCCGCCCCCACCGGGTCCACCTCGCTGTAGAGGACCGGGATGATCGCCTGTGCCCCCGCACCGATTTGCTGGGTGATGTTGGCGGGGAGGGCGATGACCACGTCGGTCTCGCCCTGGCGGAGCCGCTGCTTGGCCCCTTCCATATCCACCGTCACATCGATGATGTTCATCACACCCTTGTTGACGTTGAACTGGCTGCGCAGGCTATCGCGCTGGCCCGTATAGCTCGGGTCGTTGGGGATGACCAGGATGGCGCGCAGGGCCGGGAAGGTGCTGACGTAGCCCACCCCGAACAGGAGCAGAATGAGGAACGGGCCGAGCAGCAACGAGAGGAGCAGCCGGGGTTGCCGGATGATCTCGCGTACTTCTTTGCCGGTGAAGCTCAGGATACGGATCAAGCGCTTGGTTAATTGCATCAGGGCCTATCTTTCGCTGGTTATTCGGGGGGGTGTGCGCTGTCGGCTCCACCCATCAACTCGATAAAGACTTCGTCAAAGGTGGGCCGGTATTCTTGCAGGCTGCTGATGGTGACCCCGGCGTTATCCATCGTGTTCAGCATCAGCGGGATCGCGTCGCCCGCATCCTGAACGTGGACGCGCATAGTGTTTGGCGGTTTGAGCCACTCATAGAGCGGTTTGCCGCCCTCGTTGAGCACGTAGGGCTGGGTGAGCAGCAGCTTGATCGTGTCGGGGGTGAGGTTGGGCGACTCGATTTCCACCATGTCGCCGTGCATCGCCATGCGCCGCAACTCCAGCGGGGTCGCCACGGCTACGATCTTCCCGGCGCGGATCACTCCCACCCGGTCGCAATACTCGCTCTCGCCCACGTATTGCGTGGTGACGAAGATGGTGCGCCCACTGTCACGCAGGCGGCGGAACTCTTCCCAGAACTTGCCGCGCAAGACCGGGTCAATGCCCGCCGTCGGCTCGTCCACAAAGAGCAGCCGGGGATTGTGGATCAGCGCGGCGGCCAGTTCCAGGCGGCGCTGCATCCCACCGGAAATATTCTCGGCCAGGCGGCCACGCGCCGGGGTCAGCTCGACAAAATCCAGCAGGCGCTCGATCTGCGGCTTGCGTTCGCGCCACCCCAGGCCATGCGCTCCGGCCATGAAATTGAGGTTTTCATAGACGGTGAGGTTGGGATAGAGGACGAACTGCTGGGGCATGTAGCCGAATTCTTCGTGCAGGGCGCGGCTGGGCTTGGCCGGGTTGGTGCCCAGCAGGCGGACTTCGCCGCTGGTCGGGGCATAGATGCCGTTGATCAGCCGCATCGTGGTGGTCTTGCCGCTGCCGCTCGGCCCGATGAAGCCGAAAATCTCACCTTCGTATACTTCAAAGTTCAGGTCGTCCACCCCCACCTCGTCGCCAAACTTCTTCGTGACGTGGCTGAGTTGGATCACCGCGCTCCGCGCCGGGGCCGCCGTGGGGACCGGAGCCGCTGGGGCTGCCGGGGGGGCTGCCGGGATCGGGGCTGCCGGGGGGGCTGCCGGGATCGGGGGTGCCGGGAGGGGATTGGGTTGTGATGTGGGTTGTACCATGGGGTCTCCCAATTCTGTAGCAGTCTCAGCAGATACAACGTGCTGTAGCCGGAAATCATACGAAGAGATAGGAGTTCACCACGGAGACCCGGAGAACACGGAGATCTCTGTGTCCGCCGGGTCTCCGTGGTGACTTTTAGCTCGCCGTTTCCAGTTCGCCCATGACGAAGAAGCGCCTAGTGCTGTGGGCCTGACGCAGGGTGCCGTGGGGGGCCAGGGCGGCGGCCAGCGTGTCCGGGGTATAGTAGACCTTGAGGACAGTGTGGTGGGAGCCGTCTTTCAGTGGGCGATCCTGGATCTCGACCGGCGTGGTCCGGCCCGGTGGCAGGTGCGAGTCGAAGATCAGCACCCGCCCTCCTGGTCGGCAGACGTGGACAACGCCGCCGAGGAACGCCGCCACCCGGTCCGGCGGCACATGGCTCAGCCAGAATCCGCAGATCACGCCATCGAACGCAGCGGGGGCGAAGGGGAGGGCGTAGGCATCGGCCCGCACCTGGGCCAGGGGGGTGGCTGGGGCGCGGGTCGCCATCCGGGCGCGGCTCTGGGCCAGCATCGCGGGCGAGTAGTCAGCCCCCACGATCTGCGCCGTGCCCCCGTGCGCCAGGTGCGGTTCCCAGCGGCCCGTCCCACAGGCCAGGTCGAGGATGCGGCCCCCGCCGAATGCCTCGGCGATCCGGCCCAACTCGGCCACCTCGGCGTGCCACTGCGCGTTGGTCGCCGGGTCGTCATAGCGGCCCCGCCGATCGTACCAGTCGTCGTATTCGGGGGCGCGCTGCTCGTAGTAGCGGTGCATCGACCGGGCGATGGGCGCGAATTCGGGGTCGGTTTGCGTCATCGTTACCTTGTGGGGAGTGGCGGCAGGGCACTCGGCCCAGCCGCCGTGGGTGGTTATGGCCGGGGTGGGACGGTACGCAGGAAGTCCAGCACCGCCTCGTTGAACTCGGTAGGCCGCTCCATGTTGACGATGTGCGCGGCGTCGGGGATGAAGACGGTCTGTGCGC
>JBBSEL010000661.1:0-3568 GCA_038239755.1 Chloroflexia bacterium
AATTATACCGCACCACGCGCTCTGGCGCAAAAGGGGTAGCAGTAGGCAGTAGGCAGTAAGCGGATGTCAGAATCTAGAAGGCGGGGGGCGGGGGTGGGTTACGGTGGCGGCAGGGATGCGCCCAGGGTACAGGAAAGGGCCGGTGTCAGACACCGGCCCTTTCCTCGCGGTTTATGCTGATTACGCCTGGTCGCCGGTGAACTCGGCGTCTGTATCCTCGGCGAGGTCGTTGCTCTGGAAGTCGCCCCACATCTGCTGGAGTTCGCCCAGGAGTTGGCGGATGCTGCTCCACATCTCCCCCTGGCGGTCCTTGTCGGGGACGAAGACGAAGAGGATCAGGCCGCCCAGCATCGCCAGCCAGAAGAGGAGACCGCTGCTTTCCTTGGTCAGGTAGCCGGTCGTCTTCTTCGTTTCGCGGACGACGGTGTTGGCGCGGCGGCGCACGCTGACGACGCCACTGCCGACGCCGTCACGCATATCATCGGCGGCCTGACCAAGCCGAGCACCACTCTCATCGAGAACGGAGCGGGCGCGGTCTGCCGCTTGTTGGGCCGCGTCGCCTGCCTGTTGAGCGGCATCACTCACCACCGGGCGGGCGGTGTCTACAGCCTCGCGCACCCGGTCGGGTGCCTCGTCGGCCATCTTACGAACGCGGGGCGCTAAATCGTCCCGTACCACTCCCGCAACATCTGTGGCACGGTTACGAACGAAAGGGAAGGTGCGCCCTCGGACCTGATCGGCTACGTCCGCCGCACGGTGGCGCATGAACGGGAGGGTATCATCTTTCACGCGGTCGGCAACGTTCTCGCTGCCCTTCTTGGCCGCAGGCAGTACGTCGCTCAGGACCCGGTCCAGCACTTCCATCGCAACGACTTTGAGGATATCGGCCAGTTTACCGGCCCCTTCCCCCGCCTGCTCGGCCCCCTTCTTTGCGGCTTTCTGCACCGCCGGGCCGTGGTCATCGATTAGCTGGGACCCGCGGTCGCGGCCCTGGCCGATCAGGTCGCGCAAGTTCTCCCCGGCGGCGCGGGCAGCGTCGCGGGCCTTCGGCAGATTGTCGTCTACCAGGCTGGCGGCGTCGGAAGCGCGGTCGCTCAGGCTTGGCGCGGAGTCGCTGCGCAGGTTGTTGATCGCATCAACGACGCGGCTGGTGAACTGCTCGAACTGGTTCTGCATATCCTGCGGATCGACATCATCGATCCGGGCACGGGCTTCCTTCCCGACCCGGCGGGCACGGCGCTTCAGGTCGCCCGTGTCCACATTGTCGGCAGCGTGGCGGGCGCGGCGGCGGGCCGACTTCAGCGCGTCCTCGACCTCGCGGTCGATATGCAGATCCCCGGCGCGGTGGCGCAGTTCATCGATCAGGTCGTTTACATCGATCTTGCTTAGGTCGCTGTTCTCGATGGCCTTGCGCACGTCCTTGCCGGTGGATTGGAGATTGTCGCTCACGCTCTCCACCACCCCGGCCAGGCCCGGCTTGGGGCGATTGCGGCGATTGAGCAGCCATAAAACGACACCGAGAGCCGCCACCCCGCCTACCGCGAGGCCTACGATGCGCATGGTATCGTTTTGCTCATCCTCGAAATCGTCGAGATCAAAGTCCACATCCAGCGCCGGGTCCAATTCGGTCCCGGTATAGCTTTGGATGTCGTTTGCCGGGGGGTCCGGCTGGCCCGTCTGATCGGGTTGATCCGGCTGGCCCGTCTGGTCCGTCTGGTCCGTCTGGTCCATTATCCTCTGTACCTCCTTGTTATAGGCGGGGGGTGGCGTAATCGCCAATCACAACCCGCCCCATCGGCTCTGCTATCAGCAAGTTATATGCCGTGTTCCTGGGCTATAAAAGAGAACGCAGGAACAGCCTCTAGCGCACGGTGGATCGGGGGCGTGATGCGTGATGCGTAAAACGCGATGCGTATTGCGTATTGCGTATTTCTCTGTTCTAAGCCTGATCCTTGATCCCTGATCCCTCGTCACGCCACACCCATTACACATCACGAACCACGAGCCACGAGCCACCCGTCACACACTTCGCTTGGCGGCGGGGATTTGATCCAGGCGCAGGCTGAGGAGTTGCGAGGCACTATCGGGGGTGAGCGAGACGCCGTAGATGGCGCTGGCGGCTTCGATGGTGGCGCGGTTGTGGGTGATGAGGACGAACTGGGTCTGGGCGGCGAGGGCGGTCAGACCGTCACGGAAGCGCCCGATGTTGGCCTCGTCCAGAGCGGCATCCACTTCGTCTAGCACGCAGAACGGGGCGGGGCGCACGGTGAGCAGGGCGAACAGGAGGGCGACTGCCGTCAGGGCGCGTTCGCCGCCGGAGAGTGCCGCCAGGGTTTGCGGGCGCTTGCCCGGCGGTTGGGCCAGGATCTCCACCCCTGTCGCGGTCACATCATCGGGGTCGGTCAGTTCCAGGCGGGCGGTACCGCCCCCGAACAGGCGGGGGAACATGTCGGCAAAGGCCACCGCCACCGCCTGGAAGGTCGCCGCCAGCCGCTCGCGCATAATTCGGTCCAGGTCGGCGGCCACCTGGCGCAGGCCCGTCGCCGCCCCCTGCAAGTCGGCCAGTTGGGTGCTGAGGAAGGTGTGGCGCTCCAGTGCGGCGGCGTGTTCCTCAATCGCCAGCGGGTTCACCGGCCCCATCCTTCGCAGCCGCCCGCGCAACTGCGCCACCCGCGTTTCCAACGTGAGGACTGAGTTGGGAGGACTGAGGACTGAGGAGGGGTCAGGTGAAGCATCGCCGTAATGGCTATGACCATTGCCGTTGCTGTTGCCATTGTGCCCAGGTAAATCCGCACTCCGCACTCCGTACTCCGCAATCTGCGCGGTCCAGCTTTCCCAGGTCAGCAGTTCGGGGGCATCGGGGCGCAGGGGGCGGGTGGCCCCGGTCGCCAGGGCCAGCACCTCGCTCAGCACCGCCTCAGCGGGAGTGAAGGGCAGGTCGGCCTCGATGCGCGTGCGCAGGCTGTCCAGCGCCTCCTGGCGGCGTTCGCGCTCGACGGTAGCGCGGGCGGCGGCGGTGTCGCTCGCCAGCATCGCCCGCCCGGCCTCGGCTACGGTGCGCTCGCGTGCCGCCAGGACGGCCTGCCGTTCGCCCAACGCCTGCCGCACCGGGAGGAGCCGCCCGGCGTGCGCGGCGGTAGCATCCTGCGCGGCAGCAGCAGCAGTGGCGGCCTCCTGCGCGGCGGCGGCGACGCGGGCGAACTCGGCCTGCGCCGTCTGGAGGCTGGCCGAACGGACAGCCTGTTGGCTCGCCACGCGGGCGTGGGCGGCCTGCGCAGTCTGGAGGGCGGTTCGGCGGTGCCGCGCCCCCTCTTCGGCCACAGCCAGGTTGGTGCGGGCGGCGGTCAGTTCCTCGCGGGCGGCAGCTTCGGTGGTGCGGGCCTCTTGCGCGGCGGCCTGGAGCGCGGCGATCTGCTGGGCGGTTGGCGCGGCGGCGGCTTCCATGCGGGCCAGGTCGGCGGCAAAACCGGACAAGCGTGTGCCGAAATCTTGCTGGGCGGTGACCGCGCCATCACGCAGGCCGGTGCGCCAGGTATGCTCCTGGGCGCTGTTCGCCAGGCGCAACTCG
>JBBSEL010000662.1:0-3561 GCA_038239755.1 Chloroflexia bacterium
CGGCACATCGGGCTGCGTCGGGTGCGGACGCTGCATCACCTGGTGCCCGGTGGGCATTGATCTTACCGCCGAAGTCCGCGCCATCCGGGAGACCGATGGGGCCGGGGCGACTGTAAAGGAGTAGCCCTATGGAAAATACCGCAACATTAGAGCCGGTGCTGGCCGAGCAAGCATTCTTCAAGGGGCTGGCCCCCGAAAAGCTGGCCCTGATCGCCGAGTGTGCCCACGAAGTAACCTTCGCGGCAGGGGAGTACCTGTTCCGCGAAGGGCAACCGGCCAACCATTTTTACATCCTCACGCACGGCAAGGTGGCGCTGGAAATCCACGCGCCCGGCCAGGGAGAACACACCATCCAGACCGTCACCGATCACGAGGTGCTGGGCTGGTCGTGGCTATTCTCGCCCTACCGCTGGCACTTTGATGGCCGCGCCCTGACGCTGATCCGCGCCATTGATTTTAATGCGCTGTGCCTGCGCGGCAAGTGCGATGCGGACCACGATCTGGGCTATGACCTGATGAAGCGCTTCGGCCAGGTCTTGTTCGACCGGCTCCAGGCCACGCGCCTGCAACTGCTCGATGTCTACGGCAGCCATTAGGCAAAAGAGGTGACGAGTTATGACTGTTCTAGTCGAAGCCCCGATGAACCCGCAGCTGTGGGGGGTGCGACGGGTGCAGCCGGAAATCGCCCAGACGGTGACGCTGGATCTCCAGGCCCCCGACGGCAGCGACTTCACCTATGCCCCCGGCCAGTTCAATATGCTCTATAGCTTCGGCGTGGGCGAGATCCCGATCTCGATCAGTGGTGATCCGGCGCGGCCCGGCACTCTGACCCATACGATACGCGACGTGGGGGCGGTGTCACACGCGCTGTGCGCGGTGCGGCCCGGTCAGACGGTGGGCGTACGCGGCCCCTTCGGCACGGCCTGGCCGGTCGAGGCGGCGCGGGGCAGCGATATCGTGATCGCCGCTGGGGGTATCGGGCTGGCCCCGCTGCGCTCGGCGCTCTACTACGTGCTGGCCCACCGCGCCGACTACGGCAACGTCGTGCTGCTCTACGGGGCCCGCACCCGCCAGGATCTGCTCTACACCCGCGAACTGGAACAATGGCGCGGGCGCTTCGATATCCAGGTCGAGGTCACGGTGGATAGCGCGGTCGGCGGCTGGCTGGGCCATGTGGGCACCGTGACCACGGTCATCCCCCGCGCCACGTTCGACCCACGCCATACCGTGGCGATGGTCTGTGGCCCCGAAGTGATGATGCGCTTCACGATCCAGGAATTGCAGAAGCGGAGCATCCCTGGCGAGCAGATTTATCTCTCGATGGAGCGCAATATGAAATGCGGGATCGGGCTGTGCGGGCACTGCCAATGGGGGCCGCTGTTTATTTGCAAAGATGGTGCGGTCTTCCCCTACAGCGCCATCGCACCGTGGTTCGGCAAGCGGGAGGTGTGAGATGCGCCCACAACGAAAACCCACACTGGCAGTCTGGAAATTTTCGTCGTGCGATGGCTGCCAGTTGAGCCTGCTCGACTGCGAGGACGAATTGCTGGCCGTGGCCGGCGCGGTGGAGATCGCCAATTTCCCCGAAGCCTCGCGGGCCGTGGTCAAAGGCCCGTATGACTTATCGCTGGTGGAAGGCTCGATCACCACCGCCCACGACGCCGAGCGCATCCAGGAGGTGCGCCGGATGTCGCGCTTCCTGGTGACGATTGGGGCCTGCGCGACGGCGGGCGGCATCCAGGCGTTACGCAATTTCAAGGATGTGAAAGAATTCATCGCGGTCGTCTACGCCACCCCGGCCTTCATCTCAACGCTGGAAACGTCCACCCCCATTTCGGCCCACGTCCCGGTGGATTTCGAGCTGCGCGGCTGCCCGATCAACAAGCGACAACTGCTTGAGGTGATCAGCGCGTTCCTGCACGGGCGCAAGCCGAATGTGTCGCCGCACAGCGTCTGCATGGAATGCAAGGCGCGGGGCACCGTCTGTGTGATGGTGGCCCAGGGCACGCCCTGCCTCGGCCCGGTTACGCAGGCTGGGTGCGGCGCGCTCTGCCCGGCCTACAATCGGGGCTGTTTTGGCTGCTATGGCCCGAAGGAGACGCCCAATACGGAGGCGCTGAGCGGCTGGTGGCAGGAACTAGGGATGCTCGATCCGGCGATAGGCCGGGCCTTCCGCAGCTTCAACGCGCTGGCCCCGGCCTTCCAGGAAGAGAGTGAGCGCCATGAGCAAGAGTAGGACGATCAAAGTCGATTATCTGGCGCGGGTCGAGGGTGAGGGTGCCCTGCTGGTGCGGGTCAAGGGCAACACCGTGACCGAGGTGCAGTTCCGCATCTTCGAGCCGCCACGCTTCTTCGAGGCGCTGATGCGCGGGCGGGCCTATAGCGAAGCCCCCGACATCGCCGCCCGCATCTGCGGCATCTGCCCGGTGGCCTACCAGATGAGCGCCGTCCACGCCATGGAGGATGCCTTCGGCATCACCGTCGGCGGGCAACTGCGCGCCCTGCGCCGCCTGCTCTACTGCGGCGAGTGGATCGAGAGCCACGTCCTCCACATCTATATGCTCCACGCGCCCGACTTCCTGGGCTACCCCGACGCGATCCGGCTGGCGCAAGACCACCCGGCTACCGTGCAGCAAGGGCTGCAACTGAAGAAGGTCGGCAACGCGATCGTCAGCCTGCTGGGCGGGCGCGAGATCCATCCGATCAATGTGCGAGTCGGCGGGTTCTACCGCGTGCCGACCCGCCGCGAACTCCAGCCCCTGGCCGAGCGGCTGCGCTGGGCGCGCGATGCCGCGCTGGAGACGGTGCAATGGGTCGCAGGGCTGCCGTTCCCCGAATTCACAGCGGACTACGAGTTCGTCGCCCTGCGCCACCCCGACGAATATCCCTTCAACGAGGGGCGGCTCGTCTCGAACAAAGGGCTGGATATTCCCGTGCGCGAGTACGACGCGCATTTCGAGGAGGAGCATGTCGCCTACTCGAACGCGCTCCACTCGCGGTTGAAAGAGCGCGGCGCGTATTTCGCCGGGCCGCTGGCGCGCTACAACCTGAACTATGATCGCCTGTCGTCGCTGGCGCAGGAGGCGGCGCGGGCGGCAGGGCTGGGGCCGACCTGCACCAACCCGTTCCAGAGCATCATCGTCCGCAGCGTGGAAACACTTTATGCCTGCGACGAGGCGCTGCGGATCATCGCGGCCTACGAGCCGCCAGAGCCGCCCGCCGTGCCGGTCGCACCCCGCGCCGGGTGGGGCTATGCCTGCACCGAAGCGCCGCGCGGCATTCTCTACCACCGCTACCAGATTGACGAGACCGGCCTGATCCGCGATGCCCAGATCATCCCGCCCACCTCGCAGAACCAGAAGACGCTTGAGCGCGACCTGGGGCAGTTCGTCGGGGCGCACCTGGATCTGGCGCAGGACGAATTGACCCGGCGCTGTGAGCAGGTGATCCGCAACTACGATCCTTGTATCTCGTGCGCGACCCACTTTTTGCAGTTGACGGTAGAGCGCGAGTAAGGGCCATGGCTGATCAAAACTCGCCGCCGGGGCGGCGGCCCCGGCC
>JBBSEL010000663.1:0-3561 GCA_038239755.1 Chloroflexia bacterium
GCCGAGTTGCCCAGCGTGGCGCGAGCGTTCAGGCCGACGGTGGCGGGGGCGGTGATCCAGAAGTCGAGTTGGCCGTCCACACCCACCCGCCAGGTGGAGAACGCGGTCGCCGGACCCTGCGCGGTGTATTGCAGCGCCGTGTTCTGGCCTGCCGTGGTGCCCCCGGCAAAGCGGCTATTCGCCCCGCCGTAGAGGAAGCCGATGGCCCCTTGCTGGTCGGGCGTGGGGCCGCTCCAGGTGCCGGGGGTGGGATTGCCCGCCATCAGCGGCAGCAATTGCTGGATGGCGCGAGCGATGACCTTTGGCTGCCCCGTGTCGTCATAGATGCCATACGAATTCTGCGAGGCGTTCTCCCCGGCGGGGAAGTTGTTCAGCATCCACTTCATCCCGCCGCCGTAGCCCTGGCTGTAGAGATAGAGCCACAACCCGATCTCCAGGTTGGCCGTGGCCTGCTGGCTGATCGGCTGCACGCCCGGTTGGGTCGCCCCTTCGTTGGAGTAGCCGAATTCTTCTAGCACGAACGGCTGGCCGGGGAAGCTAGCCCGCAGGTTCTCCAGCACGGCGATAGTGCGCTGGAAGTTGTCCTGCCCGGTGGGCACAAAGCGGTGCGGAGCCTGGAAGTCAAGGACGCGGTTGGCCGGGAGCTTCGCCAGCACAATGTTGCTGTAGCCCACGGTGAGCAGGTGGTTGGGATCGACGCTGCGGATCGTGTCGCGCTGCTGGCCGATCCAGCGGCTCAGGGTGTCGCTGATCGCCGCCAGGAAGGGCTGCCAGGAGTTGGACTCGGGCGCGTCCATGTAGTCGAGCGTGGTCTTGCCGGGGCGGCTCTGTGCCCACGCCGCCGCCACGTCGAGGAACTCGCGGTAGAGCCGGTAGGCGTTGACGTAGATATAGGCCTGCGGGTCAGTCAGGCGGGCGGGCACCAGGCTGCGCCCCTCGCTGCTCTGGCGGTAGGCGGGGATGTCGCCCCGGCTGATCCGCTCGCCGTACTGGGCGATGAACGTGTCGGTTTGCAAGGGCGGCAGCGGGCTGTCGTAGATCGACAGGGCGACCAGATCGAATTGTGGCTCGTTGCGCAGGTCATAGGCCAGGATGCGGCTCTCGTTGGCATAGCGCCCCGCCACCCGCCGCTCCACGTCTTGCACCGCTTGGAGGTTCGGCTCCACATAGTCGCTGAAGGTGAGGATCAGGTAGAGACCCTGAGCGCGGGCCAGCCCGACCACCAGATCGAGCTTGCGGAAATTGTTGCCCAGGATGTCGTTACGCAACACCGGCTGCACGAACAGGCGCACGGTGTTGAGGCCCAGCCCCTTGATGCGGATGAAGTCTTGCTCGATTAGGCCGGGGTCGAACTGCGCGTCTTCCCACATCCGCCAGGCGCGGTCCTGTGGGCCTTCGTAGTTCACCCCCCAGACGAAGAAGGGTAGGCCGCCGGGCAGGGTCAGCCGTTCGCGGTCGGCGGCGATGCTGGCGTAGCCCCCCGCGCCCTGCGTGGGGAACGGGGCGACGGCCACCGAGGCGGCGACCAGCACCAGCATAAAGAGGCTATTGAGCAGGGTTCCCGTGGTTCGTTGTGGTCGCATGGCAGGTTCTAGGCGTGATGCGTGATGTGTGATGCGTGATGCGTGATGCGTACTTCTGATCCCTTGCGTCTTGCGAATTGCGTACTTCTGATCCCTGATCCCTGATCCCTGGTCCCTTGCGTCGACGTAATTCTGACCACTGACCACTCGCAGCGCGCTACTCACTGCTTGCTGCCCGCCGCGCACTTCCACCTGTAGATAGGACGAACAAAGAGACCGCCGGTTGCGGGCAGGCGCAACCGGCGGTGGTGCAGACACAGGTGGACCGGGGGCGAGGCCAGACGGCTCCCAGGCGCAGGGCGCGGAAGCCGACCCCGCCCTAGTCCACCGGCGTTTTGCCGATGCGGAAGGAACAGGTGGTATCGCCTTTGCCCCGGCAGGACACTTCTTCCACCGGGAAGGTCTTGCCCGCGGCCCAGCGCAGGCTGGCGGTGAACGTGCCGACCAGCGCGTTGCAGCCGATCTCGGTTCGGCGGCCATAGCAGTAGGGACACATGTTGACCACAAAGGTATAGTGGTCGCCATCGTCGCGCAGGCCACAGTCCACCCCGACGTTCTCGCGGATGGTGCGGGTCATCTTTTCCAGCACGAACTTCATCTTCATCTGCAAGGGCATGAACTTCATCGCTGTGGCGGCCACGCCCAGCAGGCGCGGTTGCTCGGTCAGCCCGTAGTTGAACATTTCCTGCCCCACGCGCATTTGCATCGCCCGCGCCGCACGGCCATAGAATTCCTCCATCGAACGGCAGAAGGCGCTATAGTCGCTATAGGGAACGTTATAGACGAATTCGTTCGGCGCGAAGTTGTTCACGTAGCGGCTCAGCCCGGCATTACGCAGGATGGCGTTGACCCCTTTTTCGCCGGTCACTTTTTCTACCGAGTGGAGCAGGATGTGCATCCCGGCGCTGGGATACTGCGGCTCCTGGCCGGGCACCGGAGCCGGGGCCAGCGCCTCTTCTTCGTGCTCCCCTTCTTCTTCGGCGGTGAACGTCTCGCCCAGCGGATGGGCCGAGGCGGTGCCGGGGGCGGCTTGCGCCGCCTGCGCCGCCTGCGCCGCCCGCATCTGCGCCTCGCGGGCTTGCACCCAGGCCAACCCCTGCTTGGCCTGATCGTTGTTCGGATTGATCGTCAGCACCCGCTCCAGGCAGCCACGCATCATGGGCAGCGTGTTGGCAACCCCACTCAACCACAGCCAGGCATCCTCGTTCCCCGGATCCCGCTGCACCGCGCGGGTCAAGAAATCCCGCGCCATATCCTTCTGACCGCTGGTGGCGGCCTGCTTGCCCTTGGCAAGCAAATCATCGACTACTGATGCCACGTCATTGCTCCCTTCCAGCCCCAGGACGATTCCAGGCCGGGTGTGCCCCTAGATCCTAACAGTAGGGTAGATCAGCACCGGGGGCTACGCCGCAACGGCAGCCCACCCGTGCGGTGACGGATTACTGTGGGCAGAGTATACACCATCCCATACGGGGAGTCAACAGCCCTGAGGTCCCTGATGCCCCGTCTGAAAAGGACCAATGGCGTAGACACGGCACACACAAAAAGCGCCGGGGCGGACCTGGCGGCCCACCCCGACGTTCAGCAGGAGGATTTTAAACCTTTTTGTTTGTTCTGATAGTTATACACCATCCACTGCACTAAGGTTCATATTTTGGCGGCTAGAAATAATTTGTTAGCCTATAAGCTATATCGATGATTAAATATCATCATTCATGCGTAGTAGATCCAAGACGGACGGAGGATGCCTTCCCTGTCCAGAGGGGTCTAGTGATCCTATCCTTGCGGGGCCGATCTGGTTCAGGGGAGTACAGATGCTTCAGCAGGGCGAGGAGGGTATAATATTTGTAAATATTGGCGGGGTGGATGCGACCATTACTCCGCCCAGGTATTATACAAAGATGTCTAAGTTGCAAGCTTTGGGGAATGTGTGTTCACGCGCCTGCAAGGGATTTGCTCGTATAATAATAGTAGTGTA
>JBBSEL010000664.1:0-3560 GCA_038239755.1 Chloroflexia bacterium
ACACCCGGCCCACGCCATAGCGCCAGGTCGCCAGCACCGGGTCGGCCCCGGCGCGGACCAGCGGCACCACGTCGGGGCGCGGCACGTCCAGTGTCCAGCCGGTGGCGATGTGGATCGCCGTGACGGGGGGGTGGGCGAACACCGGCTGCTGGAGGTCCAGAGTCGCGTCAATGGCCGGGAGCAGCGGGTTGAAGGCCAGGCCCAGGCCGGTCTGCAAGGCATCCGCGCTGCGGGCCAGCGAGACCCCCTGGCCCTCGGCGGCCAGCACCAGCGTCCCGCCTCTGGCGACCCAATCCAACACGGCGCGGGCATCCCCGTCGCTGTAGGCTTGCTGGGGGGTGAGCACCCACAACACATCGCTGGCAGCCAGCCGGTCGCGGAAGGTGGCCGTGTTCGCCAGTTGTTCGACCGAGTAGCCCCCGGCCTGGAGCCACAGGTAGAGGGCCAGCGTGCCCCCTGCCGCCGGGCTGAGGCTGGAGCCGTTGCTGGTATCCTGGCCCTCCGGGGTCTGGGTGCTGACCGTCACAAAGGTGACGGCGACCAGGGCCAGCACCAGCACGGCGGGTCCCAGCCACTCGCGCAAGAGGCGGTTGCTCATGCCGGGGCCTCCGGCTCGGCGGGCGTGGCTTCCACCGCCTGGGCCAGCGCGGTATACTGCTGGTAGTCGGCGGCGGTGGCCGGGCTGCCGCCGTACCAGACCCGGTCGAAGGTCAGCACCAGCGGGCGCAGCGCCTCGCGCAGGTGGACCGGGGCGCGGCGCAGGTGTTCCAGGTTGGTCAGGGCGCGGTCGAAATGGAGCCGGTCGGCCTCGTCCAGTTCCAGCATCGTCGCCAGGTAGCGGTAGCGGATGGCGCGGCGATAATCGCCCCCGGTAGCGGCTTCGGCGGCGGCGGTCTGGGCGTGGGCGGCGGTCCAGTTGGCCTCGGCGGCGGTCAGCGGCAGGCGGGCCACGCCCACGCCCCGCCCGCGCCGCAGCCCGGTCACGGCCACCGCAATCGCCAGCCCGGCAGCGAGGATGCCTCCGGCCCCCAGCAGATAGGGCGCGACCGGCCCCAGCGCCCCCAGCAGCGGCCCGCCGAACAGCATCGCCCCGGCGACGATGACCCCGACGATGGCCCCGAACGTCGCCGCCCGCGCCAGCCGCCGCCCCCGGCTCCAGGGCCGGTCGCTGTAGGCGATATAGAGGATGAAGGTGACGATCAGCCCGGCCACGCCGCCGACCAGCCCGGCGCGGGGCAGCGGGTCCATCGTGAACAACGTTTCGACCAGGGGCCGCAGGGCCGCGCTCAACCGCTGCTGCAAGGTGGTGCGCTGCTCATACTGGAAGCGCGGGTCGGCCAGCACCTGATCGAGTTGCCGGGTAGCCTGCTGATCATCTACCGGCCCGCCGACGGGAGGCGTGGTCCCCCCGACTCCGGCGGGCATCGGTGTGCCGTCGGGCAGGGCCGTCGGCACCGGCAACGTGCCGGGGGCCAGCAGATCGAGCAGCGCCCGCAGCCGCCCTTCCGCCAGGGTCAGGTCGGGCGGGTCCGTCGTCAGTGCCCCGCGCACCGGGTCGGTATCCACCGCTACCGGCGCGGCTCCCCCCTCTCGCCCCACCTGCGCGCTGGTGGGCAGCGCGGCCAGGGCGGTCTGCGCCGCCGTCGCCTGCTCCCCCGCGCTCTTGCCCTCGGCCCCCACTACCGCCTCATACGCCGCCCGCAGCGCCGCCACATAGTCGGCATAGCTGATCGTGGCGGCGGGGGTGGGGGCGAGTGAAACGTGCTGCGTATTGCGTATTACGTATTGCGTATTGCGTATTGCTCGCTGCTCGCTGCTTGCTGCTACGCGCCAACCCCCAACCCCCAACAGGGCCAGGGCGAGGAGCAACGCGATCAGCAGGTGGCGGGGGGAGGGCATCAACGGGCTACTGCGGGCCGAGGTCGAGGCGCTCGCCGTGGCGGAGGCGCACATCGAAATAGAGCAGGGTCACCAGCACCAGAATCCAGGGCAGGATGGCGATCCGCACCAGCAGGGTGACCAGATAGATGCCGCCCATGACCAGGCCCCGGTTGGCGGAAGTCGCCTCGAAGGTGAACGTTTGCAGGAGGGTCGGGCCGTTCTGGAGCAGGGTCAGCGGCAGGGTGCCCACGCCGATGGCAAGCAGCACCCGCCAGAAGTGGCCGCGCACCAATGCCCAACTGCGTTTCAGCGCCGCCCACGGCTTGCCCGCCTCCAGCACCACCACCTGCACCATCAGCGCCCACTTGACCAGCAGGAAGACCACCGCCGCCAGGATCGGCATGAGCAAGATCAGGTTCAGCCAGAGGTTCAGCGATTGCTCCTGCAAGCCTTTGCCTAGCGCCCCGGCCAGCCCGCCCTCGCCCGACGAGGCGACGAGGAAGACCAGGGTCAGCCCCGACACGAGGAAGACCCCGACCACCGTCAGCAGCCCCACGCTGGCGATCATCAGCGCCCCGCCGCCGAACAGGTCCCACATGCGCGGCAACACCTCGCGCAACGCCTGGTCGATAGCGGTGGTACGCCCGGCGTAGTAGTCCACGATCTGCCGGGCGATGAGGGCCATCAGCACAAAGGCGATCACCGCTTCGAGCAGGTCCAGCCCGTTGAGGATGATCAGGAACGGCATCGCCCGCGCAATATAGCCCAGGTCGAGCGCCGCCTTGCCCGGATCAAGCAGGATCGCCCCCAGGAGCTTCAGCACCAGCAGCGGCAGTTCCAGCAGGAGCACGGCAGGCAAAAACGTCCGCCAGTTGCGAGCATAGATGCGGGCCGCGTCCCCGAACAGGGTGCCCAGCGGGCGCGGGGCCGTGGGCGCGCCCCGGTCGGCGGTCAGGGCCTCTGGCCCGGCGCTGTTGGGCACGGTAGCGGGGCGGGCGGGGGCGCTCATGATCCCTCCTGCCCGTCGCCCGGCGGCGCGAGTTGTGACGTGCGCCCCGGTAGCTGGGCGGTGCCGTTCAAATCGGGCGGCGCGGCAACTGTCGCGGGGTGGTGGATCACCGCCGCCTCCGGCACGGGCGCGGCTCCATTCTCCGGCGCGGTGACCACGGCGGTGAGCACCGGCTCCGCGAATGGCGATATAGGTGCTGGTAACGGTGCAGGTGCCACCTCCACCCCCGCTGCTTCGGGCACAGTTCCCCTCGCCCGATCAGGGAGCGGGGACAGGGGGGCGGGTATCGGCGCGGCGGACGTGGTTACCGGGGGCAGCGTGGCCCGGCGCTCGGCTACGGCCACTTCCAGATCGTAGCCCTCTTTGCGGATACGCAGGTCGTAATACAGGAGCGTGATCGCCGCCAGCCGGGCGGGGAGGTAGACCAGGGCCAGCCCCTGGGTGAAAAACTGCGTGACGAAATTGGAGATCGCGAACGGCTGCCCGGTGAAGGTGAGCACCTGCCCGGCGACCAGCGCAGGCAGCACAATGATCGCGGAGATGAGCAGCACCAGCACGTTCATCCCTAGTGTGCGCCACCACTGGTTCTGCACCAGCCGCCAACTGCGCTGGATGGCGGTGACGACATTGGCGTTTTCCAGCACGATCACCTGGGGCACGAAGCTGAGGG
>JBBSEL010000665.1:0-3557 GCA_038239755.1 Chloroflexia bacterium
AGTCGATCAAAACTCTGTGCCCTCGGTGTTCTCTGTGGTGAGCTAAATTATTCCCAGGGGAACTTGTCGTCGGGCGCATTGCCGCGCAGCCCGAAGCGCACCAGCGGCACCCCGACCTCCAGCAGGATCAATACCCCCAGCGCCCACCCCATCCAGTCGGCGGGTTGGACGACCAGCCCAATCAACAGCAGCACGATCAGCAGGCCAACGATACCTAAGAAAATCCGCATCCGCCCTCCCTCAGCCACCCCTCTGGGCGCTGCCGGGCTATTATACCACAACCTGAGCGGCTGGGGGCCGGATCATCCTCACCGTCTTGGTCCGGTCAAGAGGACTCATAATCGGCCACGGCACGTAGGACCGCCGTCCGCACAGTTTCCAGGCGCACGCCCAGCTCATCCAGCACGCCACCCGCAACACCGCCCTCCCGTACAAGGGCCAGCAGGAGGTGTTCAGTGCCGATGTAGGAGTGGTGCAGGCGGCGCGCTTCCACCCCGGCCCGCCCGATCACACGCTTGGCACGAGGGGTCAGGCCATAGGTGCCACAGGGCGGTCCGTCCCCCTGCCCGACGATCCTTTCCACCGCGCGCCGGGCCTGGGGTAAGGTCACGCCCAGATTGGTGAGCACGCACCCGGCGATCCCTCCCCGCTCTCGCAGCAGGCCCAACAAAAGATGCTCGGTGCCGATATAAGTATGGGCCTGGCGAGACGCCTCGGATTGCGCCAGGACCAGAACCGTGCGGGCACGTTTGGTAAAGCGGGCGGAAGGCGCGTGAGATCCCTGCTCCATAGCCATCTTTGAGCGATGTTGCACTTTGGTACGCAGTAACCAGCCGCGAATATAATGAAACATAGGTTTAGTCCTTTCGGTTGGGCTGGCGGCCTTTCTGCAAGAATCGCCGTTGCGAGATTTGTCGATCGACCGCGCTGTAGATAGCGTCCAACACCCCGGGCTGCTCCGGTGGCACGGGCAGATCCCCAACCAGGGCGCGCAGTTGCCGAAGGTCGCCCAGAAACGCCCGGCAGCGGTCGCACGCCAGCAGATGGCTTTCAACCCGATCTGTCTCGGCTGGGGTGGTCAACCCATCCTGGTAGCTGGAGAGGAGCGGCCCCATCTCCGAGTGCGGCTCGGTGCCGGTGATACCGGTGCGTGTGATCATCTTACCTCCCCTCCTCAGCGCGGGCACATTCGTCGGTGTAGGCGGCGCGGAACGCCGTCTTGGCGCGGTAGAGTCGTTTCTTCAACGCGGCTTCCGACACTCCCAGGACCAGGCAAAGCTCGGCGATGCTGAAGCCTTCATGCCAGTGGAGTAGCAGCGCCGCAGCATAATCGGGCGGGATCGCCGCGAGGGCGCGAGCGACCAGCTCGGCCTCGGCATAGCGGCTGTCAATGGGTATTTCTTCTGGGATATGTGCATCAGGCCCCTGCTGCCCGAACGGGATCACCCGCCGCCACCAGCCCCGGCGGGCCGCGCTGCGGGCGGTATTGGTGGCGATCTTGTAGAGCCAGGGGCGCAGGCGCAGATCGGGCCGGGTGGCAGGCAGGGCACGATAAGCCTTCACGAACGTCTCTTGCAGCAAATCTTGCGCCTGATCGGCATCACCGCACAACCGGATGAGATAGCGCAACAGCGCCGGGGCACAGGCCGTATAGAGCCGCTCGAACGCTGCCCGGTCCTGCCGCCGCAACGCCGCCCGCTCCTGTGGATCATCCACATCGCCCCGCGCATCCGGCCAGGGTACCATCACCAACATCCCCTCCCCTCTCACCCTCTCTCACTTATTACAACGCCGCCCACCCCCCCAAAGTGGACACTCCCACCCCAAACCCGCGCAAACAACTCCCCCCCCATCACGCTTCACGTTTCACGCCATCCGCCTGGTTGCGCTTTGCCCAACAATCTGGTATAATACGATGCGCGAGGGCCTGTAGCTCAGCTGGGAGAGCGCTACATTCGCATTGTAGAGGTCAGCGGTTCGAGCCCGCTCAGGTCCACCAGAAAATAAGGTTGTTATAAGGTTTAAAGTAGCACCGAGGCGCTGACCTCGGTGCTTTTTCTTGACGTTTTTCCGTACCAATGTACCCAAAGATGCAGCCAAACGTACCGATGCACGGTCTACCAGTTACCCTCTGCCCATAATCAGCGGTCGCTGGTCGAGGCCCGCGATGTGCAGGCCGGGCAGCAGTTGCTGATCCGGGGCGGCAGCTCGGCGATGGTCATGACCGCGCCGAGCCTGGCGAGAGATACGGGGCTTTACGGGGCGGCGACAACCCGCGACAGCGCCAAGGCCGCCGCCCTGATCACCAACGGCGCAGCGGACGTGATCCTTGACACGGGTCAGCTTGCCCCGGCGGCGCGAACGAATAACCGAGGGCTTCGACTGTACGCTGGAACTGATTGGTACGGTGGCACTGCTGGACTCGCTGCAAACAGTACGCCAGCGCAGTATCATTTGCATGTCCGGCCTCCTGGGCAACGCCTGGGCGCCGCACGAGTTCGAGCCGCTGGCGCGGAGGCCCTGGGGGCGCACTACCGGATCATCCGGTACGACGTGCGGGGACATGGGCAGTCGAGTGTCCCGCGCCAGCCCTATGGGCTGGACCGTTGGGCCGCGATGCCCTCGCACTCCTCGATCACCTGAGAGTGGCGCAGGCGCATGTGTGCGGCCTGTCGCTGGGGGGCGTGACGGCGCTGTGGCTGGCGATCTATCAGCCGGAGCGGGTTCAGCGGGCGGTCCTCGCCAACACAGCGGCCCGCATCGGGACGGTCGAAAGTTGGGATGCGCGCATTGAGGCCGTGCGGGGCGGAGGGATGCAGGCGATCCAGGAGGTCGTGATCGCCCGCTTTTTAAGCGCCGGATTTCGGGCCGCACAGCCCACCGCCTCGCAACGAATCGCGGACATGCTGCTGGCAACCCAGCCCGAAGGCTACATAGCCGCGTGTGCCGCCCTGCGCGAAGCGGATCTGCGAGCCGAGATCGGGCGCATCCGCGTCCCGTCGTTGATCATCGGGGGGGACCAGGACGAGTCCACACCGCCCGCGCAGGCCGAAGAACTGCATCGGGCGATCCCGGGCAGCCAGCAGGTCATCTTCCCAGGGGTGGCCCACCTGTCGAACATTGAGCAGCCCGCGCTGTTCTCCGCGCAGCTCCTACGGTTTCTGGCCGTTCCAACGGCGCACGCGGAACAACAATGCTGATCAGGACGGCATTCGCGATGCCCCGTTCGCTCTATGAGCCGCTAACTCCACTCTCAGAATACTCTAACAAATCTTCGCCTTCCTCTAAACTTCACTGGGTATACTACACCTGAGGTACAGACAGAGGCGTAGCGTGCTGCCACCGTATCACGCAGTCCAGCGCAACCCGACGGCACCGGCCCGCTACCGGCCATTCAACCCACCCTAACGGAGGTAATTTGAGAGTGAAGAAGATAACGAGCCTGCTGTGGATGCTCCTGCTACCGATCATGCTGGTCGGTTGCTCCAGCGAGCAGGCCACAGCCACCCCCACGGCGCTCTTGCCGCCCACGGCAGCCGCCACCGCGACGGGTGCCA
>JBBSEL010000666.1:0-3553 GCA_038239755.1 Chloroflexia bacterium
CAGAGGAATGAGGAATGAGGAATGAGCGATGATTGAGATCCATGCATCAACGCCGATGCCGTTTGTAGGATAGGGCGCTGCCCATTGATGATCGGGTTACCCCAAGCATCGGGGTAACCCGATCATCAATGGCAGCGCCCTATCCTACACCCGCAATGGAGGCGTGAACAATGAGCAAGCCGTGTGGACGGCACCCTCATTGCTCATTGCTACCGAGCTACTCCGCGCCCAGGCCGGTGTTGGCCCGCACGGTCAGTTCGGTGAACTTCGCTTCGGCGCTCGGTTCGCGGCTTAGGATCGTGCCGACATACGCTCCGATGAAGCCCAACGGGATGCTGACGATGCCGGGGTTGGACAGCGGGAAGATCGGTGCGGTCTGGATCAGGTGGCGCGACGCAGCGGCCACGGTCGGCGCGTCCACGCCCATGATCGCCGGGCTGATGCTGATCAGCAGCAGCGAGGCGACCAGGCCGGTGCCGATGCCCCACACCGCCCCCTGGGTGTTAAACCGCTTCCAGAACAGCGAGAAGACGATCACCGGCAGGTTGGCCGAGGCCGCCACGGCGAAGGCCAGGCCGACCAGGAAGGCCACGTTCAGGTTCCGCACGGCGATGGCGAGGATGATCGAGACGATGCCGACGGCGAACGCCGCCACCCGCGCCACCAGCACTTCTTCGCCCTTGCTGCGCTCCTGGCCGTTGTGGATCACGTTGGTCCAGAAGTCGTGCGAGAACGAGGTCGAGGCGCTGATCGTCAGCCCGGCCACCACCGCCAGGATCGTGGCGAAGGCGATGGACGAGATGAAGGCGAAGAAGAGATCGCCGCCCAGGTTCAAGGCCAGCAAAGGCGCGGCCATGTTGCTGCCGCCGTTCGCGGTGATGAAGTCGCGGCCCACGATGGTCGCCGCGCCCCAACCCAGGAAGGTGGTCATGATGTAGAAGATGCCGATCAGCACCATCGCCCAGACCACGCTGTTGCGCGCCACCTTGGCGTTCGGCACGGTGTAGAAGCGCACCAGGATATGGGGCAGCCCCGCCGTGCCCAGCACCAGGGCCAGCCCCAGCGAGAAGAGATCCAGCCCCCCGTTCGGCGGTTTGTAGAGCAGGCCCGGCTCCAGGAAGTTCTTGGTCACGATCTGCTTGGTCGCCGCATCGGTATAGTGGACCTGGGTGATCGCGTTGAAGAACGCCCCCAGGTCGAACCCGAAGTGGGCCAGCACGAGGATGCTCAAGAGGAGCGTGCCGCCCATCAGCAAGACCGCTTTCACGATCTGCACCCAGGTGGTCGCCAGCATCCCGCCGAAGACCACGTAAACGATCATCAGGACGCCGACGATCAGCACGGCGGCGTTGAAGTCGAGCAGCGGCTTGCCGTTGGGGTCTTTCAGCAGCAGGGCGACGAGTTGGCCCGCGCCGAGCATCTGGGCGATCATGTAGAAGGTGCTGACGGTCAGCGTGCTGAGCGCGGCCATCGAGCGCACCGGGCGCGCCCGCAGGCGATAGGCCAGCACGTCGGCCATCGTGAACTTGCCGGTGTTCCGCAATGGCTCGGCCACGATGAACAGCACGGTCAGGTAGGCGACGAGGAAGCCCACCGAGTACATAAAGCCATCGTAGCCGTTAAAGGCGATCAGCCCGGCAATACCCAGGAAGGAGGCGGCGCTCATGTAGTCGCCCGCCACGGCCCAACCATTCTGCCAGCCGGTGATCTGGCGGTTGGCCGCAAAAAAGGCGGTCGTACCGCTGGTGCGCCGCGAGGCCCAGTAGGTGATACCCAGGGTTATGGCGATGAAGAGCACGAACATAATCAGGGCGCTGGACATGGCTTATTTCTCCTTCCGGGCGGTGCCCAGCTTCGCCAGGATATTCGCCACCATGGTGTCGAACGTCCCGGCCCGTCGCAGGTAGAGCCAGGCCAGGATCCAGGCCATGAAGAACTGCGACAGGGCAAACAGGTAGGCGATGTTAATCTGCCCGATCACCTTCGTGTCCATGAAATCTTTGGCGTAGCCGACCAGCAGCGGCAGCAGGAGATAGTAAACCAGGAAAAAGACGGTGGCCGGAACGATAAACCGCATTTTCGCCGCGATCAATTGCTGGAACTCGGGCATCGCGATCACCCGATCCCAGTCGGCCACATCCACATCTTCGTCCGCCGACTGTTCGTGCGGCGGTTTCGTCTGATCACGCCCCAACGGGGCAACATCTGTGGCGGCCCCCACAGCGGGGGTCAAATCCCCCGGCTCGGGTTCTAGCCGCGATCCCGCTCGTGCCATTGTGCATCCCTCCTATAGTGCAATGATCGCCTTCAACCACTCCACGCAGAGGTCGCCCCCGGCGGCCCTGGTATTAGCTGGCAAGTATATCACTGCCATTAGGGGTTGTCAATAGGATCTGTTCAGAATTTGTGTAGAGTGCACAAGGGTCAGTGCTTGACGGCACACCGTTTGCTTTTCACCCGATCCGAGGCCGTGCTGGACATACTTATGGCGGGTGCGGGCTACGATAGCGGTCCCCACATGGAGCATGGCGGCAATGTGGCGTCGGTATAACCTTCATCGACCAGCGGAAGGATATGGACACGGGCCAACTGCCAAGCAGGGGCGGCCCCTTGTTTGAGCAATTTGTTCAACCGGGTGCATTCGTCGGCGGGTAAGCGGACGAGATAGCGTTTGCGCGGCGTCAGCAGTTCCTTTTGGGTCCAGTGTATCCCCTGCCGGAGTATTTATCAAATTCTCTGTGGCTAACTAATAGTGCAAGATATACAGGAGAAATTGCAATGTCAGACGATCAAACCATAGCGAAAGACGGCCACGCAGAGGCTGATATGCAGACACGAGACGCGCGTTGGGTGCATGCCGCTATCACAACAATTTCGTTTCCCCGCGAACTCGAAGGCTTCTTTGATACCGTTTGCGGAGGCACGCCCGAAGAATGGAAAACCAATCTGGAGCGTCTTGTTGATGAAGACACTGCAGACGGTTCGACCAATTGGTCCGCGCCAATTTGGGGGCTTACAGGTGATCCTATCTTTTTTTACTATGCAATTACATCACCGCAGCGCATCATTCGCGTCCGTCATAAGCTTAATAGAGATGTCGAGGAAGTTCATCAAGCTGGAGATCATTATAGTATTGTTGAGACAGACGAAAATGGGACTCAGACGGTGCTGCTTGAGGATGCCGAAGACGTTCTGCGCCAGGTGCTAAATCGAGAAGCTATATTGGCTAACCGCTACGCAGGTTCTATTTTCGCTTGCGGACGGATCGTACAGCCAACTGAATATTTCGCGCATCATTCCCTGCATTATAAAGGACGTGGATTCGCGAACATCGACAATCTGCAGATATTTACTAACCCGCTGCCATACAATCGGTTACGAGATGCTGTGAAGATTGGACAAGGTACTATAACGAACCTTTACGGCAGTGACTACACTACGGTGCTGCGTATGCTGGCTGAGGATAACCAGCTACCTGATTACTTGAACATCATTAGCTCTGTCGCTAACCGTTTGCCCCAAGATGATGAGCAGATTTGGCCTGTCTTAGCCG
>JBBSEL010000667.1:0-3553 GCA_038239755.1 Chloroflexia bacterium
CCGTGCCCTGGGGCTTCGGCGCGTTCCTGACGCCGGGCGGCGCGCGCGCCTACTTCCACGGGGGCATGTCGCCACAGGAGCTGGTGGTGCCCGTGGCAGTGCTCACGCCCCTGGGGATGGACCCGGCTACGACCCCCGCTGATATTGCCTGGACACTCCGGCCCGGCTCCCGGCGGCTCAGTGTCCCCTTCTGCTCGGTGCAGATCGAAGGCCAGATCAACACCCTATTCGCTGCCACCCTGCCCCGCGTGCGGGTCGAGGTGCGCGACAAGAGCCGGGTGCTGGGCGTGCCCGTCGCTGCCTTCTACGGCTTCATCGAGGCCAGTCGCGAGATCGAGCTACGGCTGAAAGAGGACGACCGCCAGCAGCTCGAGCCCAATATTGTCACTCTGATGATCGACGCGGACCCCCTGCCCAAGACCGTCGCCATCATCCTGCTGGACCCGGTCACCGAGCGCACCTTGGCCCAAATCGACAACCTGGAGGTCGCGCCTCCGGCGATCTAACAGAGAGAACCGCTCATGCCTGAACTGGATCAGAAAGTCACCGACGTATTCGCGGGCAAGGTGGTGCGCAAAGACCTGGTCCGTAAGATTAAGGTCGGCGCGAACGTCCCGGTCTATGTGCTGGAATACCTGCTGGGGAAGTACTGCGCCAGCGACGACCCCATCGCCATCGAGGCCGGGCTGCGGGTGGTCAACGCCACCTTGGCCGACAACTTCGTGCGCCCCGACGAGGCCAACAAAGCCCAATCGCGGGTCAAGGAGAAGGGCCGCCACACGCTGATCGACAAGGTCAAAGTGCGCTACGTCTCGGAGGACGACAAGTACTGGGCCGAGCTGGTGAACTTCGGCCACAAGTTCATCCACATCCCCGACACGTACGTGCGGCAATACGACCGCCTGCTGGTGGGCGGCATCTGGGCGCAAGTCAGCCTCACGCACTACTTCGACGAAGAAGGTAAAGGCAAACGCAGCCCTTTCCGCATCGAGGAACTGAAACCCATCCAAGTGGCCACCTTTGACCTAGCCGAGTACCAGGCAGGCCGCCGCCAGTTCTCCACCGACGAATGGATCGACCTACTCATCCGCAGCATCGGTCTAGAACCGAGCCATTTCGACCACCGCCTCAAGTTGCTCTTCCTGGCGCGGCTGATCCCTTTGTGCGAGGCGAACTACAATCTGATCGAACTGGGGCCGCGCGGCACCGGTAAATCCTACGCCTTCCAGGAGATCTCGCCCTACGTCATTCTGCTCACCGGCCCGACCACGGTGGCCAACCTGTTCTACAACATGGCGAGCGGCAAGATGGGCCTGGTTGGGCTGTGGGATGCTATCGCCTTTGATGAAGTGGCGGATATGCAGAAAATGCCCCCGGAAGTGATTACCACCCTGAAGACCTACGGTGAGTCGGGCACCTTTGCCCGGGGCAAGGATGCACTGTCAGGAGCAGCATCCATCGCGCTATTTGGCAACACCAATCAGCCCGTGGAGCTGATGGTCCGCTCGTCGCACCTGTTCATGCCCCTGCCCGAGGTGATCCGGGACGACATGGCCTTCCTCGACCGGCTGCACTTTTACCTGCCGGGCTGGGAAATTCCTAAAATGCAGATGGAATTCTTCACAGACCATTATGGATTTGTAGTCGATTACCTGGCCGAGGCTCTCCGTGAGCTGCGACGGCACAATCTGACCGAGCAGGTGGACCGCTATTTCACGCTGGGCGCACACCTCAACGCCCGCGACGTGAAAGCGGTGCGGCGCACGGTGGCGGGGCTACTCAAGTTGGTGCATCCCCACGGGGTGGTCACGCGCGACGACATGGCTGAACTAGTCGAACTAGCGATCGAAGGTCGGCGGCGGGTCAAGGAACAACTCAAGAAAATGGGGGCCTTCGAATATCATCAGACCGCCTTCAGCTACACTGATGTGGCGAGTGGCACCGAGCATTTCGTCGGCGTGCCCGAGCAAGGTGGACGCAACTTGATTGCCCCCGACCCCCTGGCCCCCGGCGCGGTCTATAGTGCGTCGGTCAGCGCCGAGGGTACCGTCGGGCTGTATCGGCTAGAAGTCAGCCTGGCCCCCGGCACCGGCAAGCTGCGGTTCGTCGGCGGCAGCAGCGGCGCGACGAAGGAATCGATTACCCGGGCCTTTAGCTATCTGCAGGCTCAGCCGGGCCTATTGAGTGTGAACGCCGCAGTTAGTACCCAGGATGTCCACGTCGAGGTGATCGATCTGCTCAACAATCGGCAGGAAGGCGAACTCGGCGTAGCCTTCTGTATTGCGACGGTGTCCGCGCTGCGCCACCTGCCCGTCCAGGCGGGGCTGTTGATCCTGGGGGACGTGAGTGTGCAGGGCACCGTCAAACCGCTCCGCGCGTTGAGTGAGCCGTTGCAGGTGGCACTGGACAACGGCGCCCGGCGTGCTCTCGTGCCGCTGGAAAACAAACGCCAGTTTTTGGACGTCAGTGGGGAGATTATGGAGCACGTGGACCCGATCTTCTACAGCGATCTCCGGACCGCGGTCTTCAAAGCCCTGGACCTGGTGTAACGGCGGGGTCGCGGGCGCGGCGGCACGGGTGGATCAGGGACGGGCGGCCTTTCGCCGATAGTTGGTCGCTAGGTAATCCCACTGAGGCGGTGAGCGCCTCGGCGCGCCTGGCCCCCCGGAGGCCCCACCCATGAGAGGAGTACAGCAACGGAAGCCCAACTCGCCCTGGACCCCGACTGGCAACCTGTCTACACCCTCCCCGCCGGCACGGACCTGCGCGCGGGCCGCCCCGCCGGGCGGCAACGGCCCGCCGGGACGGTCGCCGCCGCGCTCCTGATGGCCGCAGCGGAGATCCCCGACCCCTACCTCTGCTACGCCTGGACCAGTCCCCCGGGCGTTCAGTACGTCGGCTCGGTCACTAAACCCTGGCAATACGCCCGTGGCCGCACCCCCCTCCAATGTCGGCTGGCGCGCTATCTGCACCGGGCGGGGACGACGAATCTGCGGATCATGGACGCGGTGGCCGATCTGGTGTTGCAGGAGGCTGTGACCTTGTGCGTCCTACGCTTCGACGCCGTATACTTCGGCGTGGATCGAGTGGACCGCGAGCGGTTTGCCCACTCCCCAGCCCTCGTCCTCGCCGTCGAGACACTGCTCATTGCCAGCTATAAACAGGCCGACCAGTGCCAATGGAACCGGACGGGCGTGGACCGCGCACCGGAGCCACCCTTATGATCCGCCCCCTCCACTCCAAAACGTTGCGCCCGCTGGCCTTCCTGCTCTGTGGGGAAGGCCGCTCCTACCGCACCGGGCCGGCCCTGCGGCAGTTCTTCCGCGACGCCGGGCTGCCCGATCCGCCCGAGATCGAAGACACGCGCTTCGCCTGGACGCTCGCCCGCCTGCGCGCCTACAACCAGGACCCCGCCCAGATGGAAGCGGTCCTACTCCAACTCGCCCACCCCGCCGAGTACCCTGAGCGCGCGGACGTCCTGGACGCGACGCTCGAGACCCTCAATGCGCTCCTCGCTCCAGAAGGCCTCGCGGTGACGGTGGTGGGCGCGATC
>JBBSEL010000668.1:0-3550 GCA_038239755.1 Chloroflexia bacterium
AGGCCCTCGTAGGAGGAGCTACCGCTGGCGATGACCCCCACCCCGGTCACGTTCTCCCAGGAAGTGGCGATGCGATAGCCCAGGTTGTGGTAGACGATCCCGGCGGGGGTCACCACCAGCCGCACCTGGCTGATGCCCACGAAAATGGCGAGGCACAGGCCCAGGAAAAACAGCGCACCGAGGATCGCCACGCCGAGGGTCAACGCATCGGGAGACGCAGAGGCCGCTAGGAAGCTCCAGAGGATCAGCCCGGCAAAGATCGGCCCGGCCAAGAGGAAGACCCAGCGGGTGTTTTGCCATTGCTGCGGCAGGTGGACCACTTGCTGCGGTTGGGCGGATTCGATCTGTGCATCCATCAGGCGGCTCCTCTAAAAACGGGTGGTGTGCGCCCCGGTGCCCGGCGGATCGGCAGGAGCATCCGGCTCCTCCGTATTATACACCGATTGAGGCGGCGGGATGCGCTGCGTGTTACCGAGGGCGGCAGGTGGGGTGCCGAGGGTATGTTTGGGGTTCATCGGTCTCCTCGTAACGCGATTAGAAGCGCACGGTGTCGCCGTCGTGCTCTTCCAGCTGCCCGGTCCCGGCTCCCTGCCACTCGCCAGGGACGGCATCACCGGAAAGCTTCAGCGGGCGCAAGCGTCGGGTAATGGCGGGGCGGGCCACCGACGGAGGCGTGAGCGGCGCCGGGGCTTTGGGGATACGATGGGTGCGGCGGCGCGGCGGGAGCGAGACAACAGGCGCACGGAGTGGGGCGGCGGCAGGCCGGGGGGTGAGCATGAAGGCCCGTTGCAGGATGACCGCGCCCACGGGACTCGTCGGCCAGTTAGCGGCGAATAGCTCCACGGGGATCCCCACCTCGGCACGATGGCGCAACAGCACGCCTTCTGCCGCATAGGGGCCACCCCACGCCACCGCGCCGTAGCGATCAATCTCGTGCCAGAGGCCCTGCACGCGCCCCTTCAGGCCGTAATACTCCAGGCCCTTGGTCGAGACCACGAGATACACCTTCCACAGGCGCAGCCCATGCAGGCACGGCCCCCACCCCATGATCAGCCCTGCGTAGCCAACCATAAGCCAGATTATTGATGATTTTCCGGTGCCAGGGTTGACCAGGAAAGCGCGGGCAACGGGCACGTCGAGGATGCCGAGCAGCCACCAGCCACCCAGTCCCAGAAGCCCCAGCCCCAGGCTCAGACAAAAGATGGCCCAGAGCCGCCAGGCGGGGCGGAGGGGATACACGACCCTACCGTTCGCAATCATCGTTCTACACTCCGTGTCTTGGGAAGAACAAGCACACGCGCCGTCTAATACTTCACCAGGGGGCGCGCACTGCCCGCCTGCCGCCGCACTGTCTGGTCTAGCGGCTCGTCGGCATCAAAGAGGTGGGGGACGTGGAGTTCGAGTTCGTCCCACACGTCCAACTGGGCACTGGCCGGAGCGAAGAGGCCCGCCGGGAAAAAGGCGTGGAAGGCCACCGGCCCCGCCAGGGACGGCACCGGCTGTCCGGTCAGCACGGTCAGCAACGCCCGCGCCGGGCTTGCCAGCAGGCCGCCCCGCAGCAGGGGCGACATCTCCAGCGTGGCGCGGCGCATGACCAGCCCGCGCACCGGGCGGGCACCGAACGGGGCCACGGTGACCCGGTGCGCCTGGTCCCACGGAGCACGCAGGGTGTAACCCACGCCGTGAAAGATCAGTTCGCGGGGGGTGAGGACCAGCCGGATCTGAAGTTGCGAGAGGAAGACCAGCCCGCCCGCGCCCAATCCCCCCGCCAGGGCGGCCAGGAGCAGGGCCAGGAAGGCCAGCGCCGGGGCATCTAGCGGGGGCGACCCGGCCAGCAGGGGGGCCAGGGTGGCGGTCAGCCCAAAGCCGACCGCAAAGAAGAACCCGATGGTCAGCCCATGATCGATCGGTACCCGATAGACGTGTCGCCCGGCCTCGCCGGTCAGCCGCAGATTGGTGTCCATGTTCCCCTCCACGTTCGCGCCCCGGGCCAAAGGTCAGTGCCGGAGGGACTGGAGGTGGACAGGGTGTCGCATCCTCAGGTCGCTACGGTCTCGCCCTTATATATACGCTGTTTTTTACGCAGCGTTGCAAGGACGTGTCGCCCAGGGATGGTACAGGTGACCCAGCCCAGCGCCAGGAGGGCGTACCAGGCCAGCACGCCGCCGATCCCCAAATCGGGCAGCGGCAGGCTGGCACCAGGCACTGCCGCCGCCGTCTCGACCACGCCGATCATCAGGCTGAGCGGTACCCAGCACAGCGCCGCCAGCGCATAGCCCAGCGGCAGCCAGATCGCCCCGCCCAGCAGGGTCAACGCCCCCAGGACCATCACAAACGGCAGCAGCGGCTCGGCCAGCAAATTAGCCAGCGGGCCGATCAGCGAGATGTAGTGGAAGTAATAGGCGATCAGCGGGCCGGTTGTCAGTTGGGCGGCGAGGGTGGCGGCGATAATCTCGCGCACGCCTGTCGGCACGCGCCGCAGCCAGAGGAGCAAATCCGGGGTAAAGGCGAGCAGGCCAATCATGGCAGCGAAGCTCAGTTGGAAGCCGATGTCAAACACCAGGAAAGGTTGATAGAGGGTCATGGCGAGCGCCGCCCCTCCCAACAGCGTCCAGGCATGGGTCGCTCGGCCCAACCCCTTTCCGACGATGACCAGCCCGCCCATGATCGCGGCACGGACGACGGGCGGGTCGGCCCCAACGAACAATGTGTACAGGCCGATTGTTGCCAGGGCGAGGGCGGCGGCCCCGCGTGCGGGCAGCCACCGCTGGGTGAGCGCGAAGACGATCCAGATCAGAAGGGTCAGATTAGTGCCAGAGATGGCGATGATGTGGGTGGTGCCGGTGGTCGCGAAGGCCCCGGCCAGGGTGATGTCGAGGACATGGGGCTGGTTGAGCAAGATGCCGCGCAGCAGCCCCGCCTGGGGTTCGGGCAAGAGACGGGCCAGGAGGGCACCTGCCTCGCGCCGCCCCCGGTCCAGCAGCGAGCCGACGCTCTGATCAGCTTCGCTCTCCAGCACGGTCAGTTGCGCCTGGCGCATGTAGGAGCCGAGATCCTGGCGCAGGAGGTAGGCGCGGTAGTCGAAGCCGGGGAAGGTGGGCGCGTCTTGCAGCACCCCGCTGACCGCCACCCGGTCGCCCCGGTGGACGGCGGCGAAGCGGCTGACCAGGGCCAGCAAGCCCCCCGGCGCAGCGATGGGGAGGGTGGTGGCCCCGTCGGGCAGCAGGTCGGCGGCATCAATGCGGACCAGCAGGTAGGTATGCGCGTTGTTGAGCACCGGCTCCTCGCGGACGATGCCGCGCACTGTGACGCGGGGCGCACCCTGGCTGGCGGCAGGTGCGTTGTAGCTGCGCAGGCTGCCGGGCGGGGCCACCTCCGGCGGCAGGGCGACCAGGGTGCGGCTCAACCCCAGCAAGCCAACCACACCCATCGCCCCGGCCAGCCGCATCTGCGGGTTGCGCCAACCCAGCCCCAGCACCGCGCAGGTCGCCACCGCCACCCCATAAACCGGCACCGCCAACCCCGCCGCGCCCCCCGGTGCCAGCGCCCC
>JBBSEL010000669.1:0-3546 GCA_038239755.1 Chloroflexia bacterium
GCCCTCGCGCTGGAACTTCTCCGGTGCCTGACTGGTTGTAGTGGCCAGGGGCCATCCACCCTATCTCAGTGCCCGTGCCCCGGGAATGGCCCGCCCCGTGACCGCATCTTGGACATTATGAGGAGCCTGGCATGAACCGGTATGTACGCCGTGGGGCGATAGGGCTGCTGGCGGGATTGATCAGCGGCCTGGTCCTGGCCGTCACTTTCGCCAACCCGATCGCGGGGCTGCTGGTGGGGGCCTTAGTGGGCGTCGGCTATGCGGAGGCTTTCCGCCGCCCGG
Source organism: Chloroflexia bacterium (assembly GCA_038239755.1). GTDB lineage: Bacteria > Chloroflexota > Chloroflexia > QHBQ01 > JAICKM01 > JBBSAN01. Next base: position 283 of record JBBSEL010000669.1, read on the forward strand.
TCCGGGCCTACGCCGACAGCCTCATGACCGCCGCGGCCCTGGGGGTGCCCCTCTGGCTATTGTTCAATATCCTGGCTGGGCCGCTGCTCGGCGGCCAGGACCCGCAATGGACCGCCGCGGGCATGCGCGCCCTGTTTCCGGCACTAGTGGGCTGGGTCCTCTACGGCACCGGCCTGGGCCTGCTAGTCCAGGCCCTGAGCGACCTGGCGACAGCCGCCCTCGGGGCCGAGGTGATACCTGCGGCGCCCCCCCGCCTAGTCACGACTCGGGTGGTCATTCTAGGCGGCGGCTTTGCCGGGGTGACGACCGCTGAACACCTGGAGCGGGAATTCGGCGCCGACCCGACGGTTGCCTGCACGCTCGTCAGTGATACCAACGCCCTGCTCTTCACGCCGATGCTGGCCGAGGTGGCCGCGAGCAGCCTGGAGCCGACGCATATCAGCAGTCCCTTGCGCACCAGCCTGCGGCGCACGACGGTGGTGCGCGGTCGGGTCAACGCGATCGATACCGCGGCGCGCCAGATTACGCTGGCCCCCGACGACCGTTCCCCGCACCCACGGACGATCCCCTACGATCACTTGGTGCTGGCCCTGGGTGCCGTGTCCAACTACCGGGGCATGAAAAATGTCGAGGCGACCGCGTTCGATTTCAAGTCGCTGCTCGATGCCATCCGCATCCGGAACCACGTCATCGATATGTTCGAGCGCGCTGACGGGGAGCCGGACCTGGTGCGGCGGCGCGCACTGTTAACCTTCGTGATCGCCGGGGCGGGCTTTGCGGGTGCCGAACTGGCGGGTGGCCTCAACGATTTTGCCCGAGGCATGCTGGCCTACTACCCCGGCATCGCGTCCGCCGACGTGCAGGTGATCCTGGTCCATTCGAGCGAGCGCATTCTGCCGGAATTGAGCGCCTCGCTGGCCGCGTATGCACGCGCACACATGGAAGCGCGCGGCGTGATCTTCAAGCTCAACCGCCGCCTGGTCGACGCCGGGCCGGGCTGGGTGCGGCTTAGCCCCGATGAAGAACTCGTCGCACACACGCTCGTCTGGACGGCGGGCACCGCGCCCCACCCGCTGCTGGCCACCCTGCCGGTGGCGCGCGACAAGCGCGGGGCGGTGCTCGTGGCCGACACCCTGGCGGTGCCCGACCAACCCGGGCTCTGGGCGGTCGGGGATTGCGCCGCCGTGCCGGACCAACTGACGGGCACTTCTTGCCCGCCGATGGCCCAGTACGCTCTGCGCGAAGCCTACCGGCTGGCGGCCAACATCCACGCCACCGTCCACGGCCGGCCTTTGCGGCCCTTTCGCTTCAAGGTGTTGGGCGTGCTGGCGGTGGTCGGGCACCATACAGCCTGTGCCGAGATCCGTGGCTTGCACTTCTCGGGCCTGCTCGCCTGGCTGATGTGGCGTGGCATCTACCTGAGCAAGCTACCCGGGTTGGAGCGCAAGGTGCGCGTGCTGGCCGACTGGATCATCGAACTGTTCTTCCCCCGCGACATCGTGCAAACCATCGATTTCAGTACCCCCGAAAGGAATTGACGCATGCTGTCTACAGTCCGGGCGGGCATCGCATCACCGGCTGCCGTCGCCTACGGGGGGCTAGTCGCCTGCGGTGTGGTCGGGATGCTCGGTGGGGCGCTGGCGGCTGGCCTGGTCGGCCTGGTACTGGGGGCAGGGTATGGGCTCGTATTTGCGCTCCTGGCCGCCGACCGGGCGACCGATCCAGGGGCCGGGCTGCTCTGGGGGCTGGGCTATGCCCTGGTGCTCTGGCTGGCCGGGCCGGCGGGGTTGTTCGCCGTGCTCGCCGGCCCGGCGTCGATGGGTATGCTGGACACGGCCCGCGCCCATTTCGCCGATCTGATCGCCTATGTGCTGTTTTTAGGGGCACCGCTGGGCCTGGTACTGGGGATTTGGAATCGGTTGCGGCCCGCCGCTCCGGCCACCGGCGGCCACCCGGCCAACGCTGCCTTTAGTCTCGTGCGGGGGCTCGTGGTCGGGGGCCTGGCCGGACTGGTCGGGGGCTGGGCTTTCGCCGCCTGGATGGCCCAGATCGACTTTTTCAGCATCCTGGCCCAGCTGGTCAATTCCGACTCGCGGGGGGTGGGGATGCTGATCCATTACACCATCGCCGCACTGATCGGGATGAGCTTTGGGCTGCTCTTCCAACGGGATATCCGGGGCCTCGGATCGAGCGTGGGCTGGGGGGTCGCCTACGGCCTTTTCTGGTGGTTCCTGGGGCCGCTGACCATCCTGGCGCTCTGGCAGGGCCGGTCCCCCGATTGGTCCTACCAGCACGGCGGCCAGCTGTTCGGCTCGCTGGTGGGCCATGTGATCTACGGCTTTCTGGTCGGCCTTGTCTATGCCGCACTGGACCGGCTCTGGATCGGCTTTTTCTACGACACCGATCCGCTGAACCGGGAAGCGGAAGGGCCGGGGACCACCACGCTGCGTACACTCGGCTGGAGCATGGTGGCCAGCCTGGCCGGGGGCCTCCTGTTCAGCCTGGTCTTTGTCGCCACCGGGACTTTCCCGACCGTCGCCCGGCTCGTGGGCGGCAATTCGGCGGTCCTGGGGTTCGTGGTCCACCTGGTGATCAGCGCCCTGATCGGGATGAGCTTCGGCCTGCTCTTCCGGCACGAAGCCCCCGACCCGGGATCAAGCCTGGCCTGGGGCCTGGTCTACGGCCTGATCTGGTGGTTCCTGGGGCCGTTGACTTTGCTGCCCGTCTTGTTGGGGCACCCCTTCTCCTGGACGATGGACACCGCCGCTGGCCTGTTGCCCTCGCTGGTGGGCCACCTGCTCTACGGCGCGGTCACGGCGTTTATTTTCGTGCTTTTCGCCCGGCGGTATCGCGCCTGGCTGGATCTCGACCCGCGCCTGGCGGTCCGCGAAGCGCGGCGGCAACGACCGCTGGGCACTCCGGCCCCCGCCCTCTGGGTGTTTGTGCTGGGCCTGGGGGTGCTGCTGCCGGTGCTCCTGAGCGGCGACGGGCGCCCGGGCGCACCCACCCCCGCCCCCGCCTATGGCGCCCCCGCCGACATGGCCCCGGCGTCGCGCCCCGGCACGGTGACGGACCCATACGGCCCCTAACGGGTTCCTCTGTAAAATAGACTTAGGGCGGTGATCACGCCGCCGCGCCAGGAGTCAGGGTCACCGTATAGCCCAACTGCTCCAAGCGGTGGGCGTGATGCCGTTCGAGTCGGGCCTTGTCCAACTCATCGAAACACCCGGCCCCCAGATCCCGGTACGTGCTCCCATCCCGCAC
>JBBSEL010000670.1:0-3543 GCA_038239755.1 Chloroflexia bacterium
ATCCTGCGCGACGGGCTGGCCGATTTCGTGCTGGTCAGCGACGAGGCGATCCTCCAGGCGATGGTCTGGATGTTGGACTGCGCCCACACCCTGGCCGAAGCGGCGGGATCGGCCCCGCTGGCGGCAGCTTATGCGCTGCGGGAACGCCTCCAGGGGCAACGGGTGGGGCTGGTCTGTTCGGGGGGCAACGCCTCGCTGGAGCAGTTGCGCCGGGCGCTGGCGGTGGGTTAAACCCCCGTTAGCCGCCGACAAAAGAGGGCACCTCCCACGGAGGTGCCCTCTTTGCCGCCCGGCGCTAGCGCCGGGCGGGGGTGGCGCAGGTGGGGAAGAACGCCGCCGCCGCGATCTTGCTCCTCTGGCCCCGCGTGGCATTGTTGTTCGGGCGGAAGTAAGGCCGGTTCCCTGGCGCGACGCACGGCTCGAACGGCCCGCCGCAGGGGTAGCCCCCGACGATGCCCCGGCTGGCGACCCGCTCGATCCACAGGTAGAAGGTGCTGCCGGGCGGCGCGTCCTCGAACGTCTGCCCGGTCGGGGTTTCGCTGTAGCCCGCCGCGCCGGAGACGATCTTGGAAAGCTGGCCGCGTGTGACCGGGTTGTTGGGCCGGAAGTAGGGCCGATTGCCGGGGGCCACGCACGGCTCGAACGCCCCGCCGCAGGGATAGCCGCCGATGATCCCGCGCAGGCTCAACCGTTCGATATATATATGGAAAGTGCTGCCGGGCGGCACGTCCGCGAACGTCTGCTGCGTGCTCGGGATCGGGTCGGCGAATTGGGCCGACGCGGCGACGATCTTGCTGACCTGCCCGCGCGTGACATTGCTGTTGGGCCGGTAGTAGGTGCCGGGGCACGGTTCGCCCGGCCCGCCGCAGGGGTAGCCACCGACGATCCCCCGGCACGCCAGGCAGCGCACATAGCTATAGAACGTGCTACCGGACGGCACGTCCACAAATTGCACCGGACAGGCGGTGGGTGGCGGCGTGGCTGTGGCCGTGCCGGTGGACGGGGCGACGGTGGCGGAGGGGGGCGCGGGGGTCGGCGTGCTGCCGGGCACGGTGGGAGTGGCGGTCGGCGTGCTGATCGGGGCGGTGGGGGTGGCGGTGACTGTCGGCGGGCTGGGCGGTGGGGTGAAGGTCGGCGTGGGGGTCACCTGCCCGCAAGTGCTGATGAAGACCGAGACATTATCGGTGTTCTCGTTCGCCGTGAACATGTCGAGCAGCGAGTCGGCGTTGAAGCGGCCCCCGATGACGGCGACCGGGCTGGTGCCCGCTCCCGTCGGGAAGGTCAGCGCCCCCTGGAACGTGCCGTCGCCGTTGCCGCGTAGGATCGCCGCTGTGTTGCTGCCATAGTTGGCGCTTGCCAGGTCCAGCGTGCCGTCGCCGTCGAAGTCGGCCACCGAGGCGAAGAGGGGGTTCAGCCCACCTGCCGGGTAGAGCGCTTCCGGCTGGAACATCCCGTTGCCCATGCCCAGCATGACCGACAGGTTGTTGGTCGAATAGTGCGGGAGAATCAGGTCGGGGTGGTTATCGCCGTTGAGGTCGGCCACGGTCAGATAGTCGGGACCATCCTGCACCGGGTAGGGCACGGCGGTCTGGAACGTGCCGTTGCCGTTGCCGCGCAGGATCGAGAAGGACGCGGCGGTGTAGTTCGGCACGACCAGATCGAGGTGGTTGTCATTGTTGAAGTCGGCGGTGGCGATGACCTGCGGGCGCAGCCCCGCCTGGTAAGTGACCGGGGCCTGGAGCGAGCCGTTGCCGTTGCCGAGCATGACATTGACCGTGCCGAAATTGACGTTCGAGGTGGCGACATCCAGGTGCGTGTCTTCGTTGAAGTCGCCCACTGTGGCCCCATAAGGCCCGATGTTCGAGCTGTAATTGGTCGCCGCCTGGAAGGTGCCGTTGCCGTTGCCGAGCAGGATCGAGACATTGCTGGAGTCGTAGTTGGCGACGATCAGATCGGGCTTGGTATCCTCGTTGAAGTCCGCGACGGCGACCGTCACCGGATGAACACCGACCATGTAGTTGGCCGCCGCCTGAAAGGTGCCGTCGCCGTTGCCGAGCAAGACCGACACCGCGTTGGCCGAGTAGTCGGTCACGACGATGTCGGGGAAGCTATCGGCGGCGTTGAGTTGGGCCAGGGTAGCGCTGCGCGGGCGGGTACTGGCCGGGTAGGTGACCGGCGGGGCAAAGCTGAGGGTGCCGCACGCCCCGGTGAGCGCGGCGGGGGCCGGGCGGATGGGAGCGGGGGCCGCGTGGGCCGCGCTCACCACCAGCCCGCCCAACAGGGCCAGCACCGGCAGCAGGGCCAGCATCGCCCCGATTTTTCTGTATGACTGCGCCATTATGTCGTCCTCTCTGGGTCCGTCTGGTACGTGGTCGTTGGAGTGTGTCGCGCCGGGTGGCCGCCCGATCCCGTGCAGATGGCGCACATTATAGCACAGAATTCACCGCTGTTTGCGCCTTGGCACAGCGGCTCCTGCCCTCGTACAGCTTCGTAGTTTTGGCGCGGCGGGCGGGGCGGCCTCCGGTTTTTGCCGATAGCTGGCCGATACGGTTTGGGTATGATAAACGTGCGGTGCTGAGCCGCAGGCCGCATCCCGCCATGCCGGGCAGATGGTGGGACGCGCACGGTCCCGCGCTTTCATTAGGCTTGCGGCCATGCAAGCCAGTCCCGCGCGAACCGAGGGAGGCACGGCAGCCGGTTGCCACCAAAATAGGTCTAAATTGATCGGCTCTGGCCCTTGACTCTCCTCCGCGTTTCCTCTATCATCCTCTTTGGAGAAGATCATTGCCATCACGCCCGATGTGCTTTGCTCCACCCCCTCGGACCCCCGCACCTGTTCGATCTGCCCGCAGAACTCTATCAGCATAAGGAGATCCTGTGAAGCCCCAAAGATCCAGTCCCCGGTTTATGGTGCGATCTATTCTTGCGCTCTTGCTCTTGGAACTATTGACCCTCAACCCCACGTTATCCGCAATCCAGGCAGCTCAACCATCGGCCAGAGGCGGGGCCCCGCTACCTACCAATACTCTAGCAACCCAGGCAACCGGTCTACAGGCCGCATCGGGCACGGCGGCTCCTCTCAGTGCCCCCAGTATTACCGCCAGCAAGATTGATGGGATCGCGGTTGATAATGACAGCGATGGCCGGGTGGACCCCGGCGACACGATCAGCTACACCGTGACCATCACCAACACCGGCAGCAGCGACGCCACCGGCGTCTCGTTTGACGACACCCCCGACGCCAACACCACCCTCGTGCCCGGCTCGATTGATGTGTCGCCGATTGCCGCCGCCGATTCCTACAATGCGGTCGGCAACACCGCGCTGGCGGTCGGCGTGGTCGAAGCCGGGCCGCATGTCACCGTTCCGGCTAGCAGCGGTCTGCTGGCGAACGACACCGACCCCGACGGCACGTTCACCCTCAGCGCTGCCGATAGCACTTCGGCCCAGGGCGGCACCGTCAGCGCCAACCCCGACGGCACCTTCAGCTATTTGCCCCCGACCGGCTTCACCGGTACCGACACCTTCCATTACACCATCACC
>JBBSEL010000671.1:0-3535 GCA_038239755.1 Chloroflexia bacterium
AAGGGTGGCGCGGGCGTGCACAGCAGGCAGCCGGGCGTGGGCACCACCGCGACACACCGGGTCGGCACCGGCGGGGGCGTCGGGCGGGGAGTAGCCGTGGGGGCATTCCAGTAGGCGTTCTGGCCGGACAGGTCGGAGCCGCCCGGAGCGAAGGGGCAAGCCAGCGCCGGGGTCAGGCTGCCCAGCAGGACCAGCCCGAGGAGGCCGGAACGGCGATGGTGGTGCCAGAAGCGGATAAACACCGAGAGCATACAACCTCCAGACTACGGCGCGGCGGAGCCGCTGAGCAGGGTGGACGGCCAGACCAGGGCCAGGAACACTTCGCGCACCCCGGTCGATTCGCGCCAAAGGAGGGCGACCGGGCTGCTGCCAGTGCCGTGCTGATCACTCACGCGGAAGGTGTCAGCCTGGCTGGAGCGGGTCGAACGGAACAAGCGCAACGGCTCGTGCAACGGATCTTCGGCGCGTGTCCAGTCCGCTCCTACCCCACCCGGCGGAGCATAGGCATACACCGGGAAGCAGCCACCTCCGCCAGGGGCGCGATCACAAAACTGGTAGATGATAAAGACCAGGTTGTGCGCGCGGTCGTAGAAAGGCGCGGGTTGGTGCACGGTCGCGTACACGGCGGGTGAGACAAAAGGTGTTGGCGCGGGCGGAACCGGGAAGATAGGGTTGTAGGCAATCGCCTCCTCTCCCGACCAGGCCGACCCGTCACCGGCCTGGTCGTTCCAAAACAGGCACACACGGCCCGTGCTGTACAGGCTGTAAGTCAGCAACACCCACAGATGACCGGCGGTGTCGGGGAAGGCCAGGAGCTGCATCGAATGGTCGATCCCACCCGGCCAGTAGTCGGGGATGCCATAAGGGTTGGCTCCGCCGTCAATGAGCGGCTGCGCTACCGCCTGCCAGGCCCCACCCGGCCCATCCTTGAGCGCGGTGTAAACGGCGTAATCGTCGTCCAGAGCCAGCACGGTACGTATTGTGCCGTCGGGCAAGGGGAATGTGGTCAGGGCCATGCTGTGTTGCCGTCCGCCGCGACCGACCACCGGGCGGCGTTCCTCGCGCCAGGTGCCAGCCGGCAGTCGCTCGAAGTACAGCACATCCCCGCTGGGCGCAACCGGATCATCCAGCACGGTCGCCACCGCCCCAACGTGCGGCAGGCCCGCCGCGTCGATGACGAGCCGCAGGTTATAGATCGCGATAGAGGAGCGCAGGGTGAAGGTCGCCGGGACGCTCCAGGTCTGACCGTCGTCGGTGGACTCGCGCCAGTCGATCACCACATCGCCCGTAGGACCGCTCTGGCGCGTATAGACCACGTAGAGGTGCCCGTCGGGGGCGATGCCCACCGCCGACTCCGGCGCACCCCGGCCCACTTTGTACCAGCCCGGTCCTTGCACCGAGCGCGCGGGCAGCCATTGTCCGTGGGCATCCGTGCGCTTCAGGTAGATCCGCCCTGCCGTCTCCTGCCCGGGGTCGGGGTTGAGTTGCGCCCAGATGACGAGCGGCTGGCCGGTGCGGGGGTCGAGCGCCACATTGCCCGGCTGGGCCTCGCCTTCCACCGAACCGAGCGCGACGGGAGCGGTATTACCGATGGCCGCCGGGAGCGGCGTGTTGGGCGGGAAGGTTGGGAACAAGGGCGACGCTTCGGTTGGTTCGCCCGTCAGCGTGGGTTCGTCCGGGCGCGGCGAGCAGGTGACGATGGGCGGCGGCCAGGCGGGGCGCGAGGGCGTCGGTTGGGGCGGCAGGGTGCAGAAATCACAGCCAGCGGGCGGACGGGTCGGTGTTGGGGTGCGCGTCGCGGTGGGGGGCACCCAGGTGCCGGTCGGGGTGGGCGTGCCGCTGGGGATGGTGTGGGGATAGCTGCCATACAGGTAGCAGTTGCAGCCGCAGGCGGTGGCCGTCGCTTCGACCAGCGCGTCCGGCAGGGTGCTGGGGTCGACCTGGAGGCAACCAGCGAGCAGCATCAGGCTCCCACAAACGACCAACAGCACGTGCCAGAGGGCCTTCATGTAGTACCCCCCTTTGCGATAGGTCGGCGGCATAAAGCTGCTGCCCCGCGCGGGACGTTACGGGCAGGCAGGACGACAACCGGCAGCGTCTTACCAGAACGGGAGATCAGCACCTCATCCAAGGGATCCTCACCATAAAAGAGGCGATGCGCTCCACGGGCAAAATCTTCCAGGGTCTCGGCGCGTATCGCCCGTAGCTGGGCAACTTCGCCTTCCGTCAAGTCGACCCCGCCAAAGACAGCGGAATCCCCGGCCAACAGTGCGGTACGCAGGGCCGTATCGGTGAGGGCGGTCGCCAGTAAGATTTGTAGACCACGTGCCGGCATAAAGTACCTCCTCCTGGAGGGCTACGATGCGCGATAGAACTACAAGAATTAGCATAGCGGAGAAAGTACGGCGGGGGAACGCAATGAAGCGCTCAGTAAACCGCTCACAAAAGTGATCAGTGCGTGATCTTGGCGGAACCCAACGACTTGGTTTATACTTATGCAAAGAGCGAAGGGGAGGAGGCTCGCCCCTCTAAGGGACGACAAAGCTCGTTATGACTCAGCGTATCCAGCAGCACGCCCTGGTAATCGGGGGGAGTATGGCCGGCCTACTCACCGCACGTGTCTTGGCCGACGTTTTTGCGCGCGTCACGGTCATTGAGCGCGATCGCTTGCCGGACGGGCCGCAGGGCCGCAAAGGGTTGCCCCAGGCCCGGCATGTCCACTTACTGCTGGCCCGGGGCCGCGACATCCTGGAGCAACTGTTCCCCGGCTTTCAAGCCGACTTGTTGGCGCAGGGTGCCCAGCGCGTGGATGTCATCCGCGATGTGGAATGGTTCGGTCCCTCCGGCTGGAATGCGCGGGTCCCTTCGGGCATCACGACCCCGGCTTGCGGACGGGACCTGCTCGATTGGACCATTCATCGGCGGCTAACCGCCCAGTATCCAACGATCACGTTTGTGGAGGAGGCCGAAGTCGTCGGGCTGACCAGCAATGCGGACCATAGCGGGGTGACCGGGGTCCAGCTTCGCCAGCGCACGACGGGGGCAGAAGAAGCGATCACTGCGGATCTGATCGTGGATGCCAGTGGGCGGGGTTCCAAAGCGCCGGAGTGGTTGCACCCGTTAGGCTACCCCACGCCGCAGGAGACCATCATCAGCGCCTTCATCGGCTATGCCTCCCGGATCATCACCCGCTCGCCCACCAGTTCCTGGGCAGGCGTCCTGATGCAACCGATCCCCCCGCATTATCTTCGAGGTGGGGTCTTGTTCCCGCTCGACGCAGCGCGGTGGATCGTCACGCTGTCGGGCGCAGGCAAAGATTATCCGCCGACCGATGAGGCCGGGTTCATGGCTTTCGCTCGCAGTTTGCGCCATCCCTTGCTCTATGAGACAATTAGGGACGCGGAACCGCTGTCGCCCATCGTCGGCTCGCGCTCGACCGAAAATCGCTGGCGGCATTATGAGCGCCTGGCGCGCTGGCCGGACGGTTTTATCCTGCTGGGGGATGCGGTGTGCGCGCTCAATCCGGTGTATGGGC
>JBBSEL010000672.1:0-3531 GCA_038239755.1 Chloroflexia bacterium
AAAGCTGAATATGTCCCGGGGGATAGGGGCTTGGGGTGGGGGGTGGGTATTTTAGCACCAACCCCCCACCCCTAGCCCCCTCCCCCGCGTTACTTCGCCACTTGCTGCAAGCAGCGGAGATCCGATTCGAGGGCCATCTGTTCCAGGCCATAGGTCGTCCAATCGCCGCGTTTCAGCGCGTCCTGCGACCGTTGATAGTGGTCGAAGGCCGATTGCGAGAGGGTGGCAGCGTCGCCGGTACACGCGCCGGGGGTGCCGATAAACGGCGTGCTGGGCAGGAGGATCCCCGGCGTGGGCACGGTGGGCGTGCCGAGGCCGGGGGTCGGCACCGGGGGTAGCGGGGCGGTGCCTCCCGCGCCCTTGATGAAGGCCGAGGCAATCGCTTTGGGCAGATCGGTGGCATAACCCACCCCGTTCCCGGCCACGGCGATCACCCGTTGCAGGCCGGGCAGCCCTCCACCCCGGCTCGACTGGATGAACACCGGCTCAACATAGATCACCGAGTTGGCGACCGGGACCACCAGCAGGTTACCGCGCACGACCGTGCTGCCCTGCTGGTTCCACAGCGACAGGTCCGAGGAAATTTGCGGGTCGCGGTTGATCAACTGGCCGATCTGTTCGGGGCCGTAGAACGTCTTGGTCGGCGGGAAGCGGATCACATCCACCCGGCCATAGTCGGGGTCATCCCCCTTCGCCGCCATCCAGGCGATCATGTTCTGCCGGGTATTGGGGGTGAAGGGCAGCATCAGCAAGAACTCTTCGCGGTCCCCGCCGGGCACCTTCATGATGTTATAGTACGCCTCCATCGGCAACGATTGGTCGCCGCCCGCGTCGGTCGGGATGTTCCACTTGTCCTCCTTGTTATAGAAGGTGCTGACGTTGGTCATATGGAACGTGGCGTACATGCTCGCCTGGACGTTGAACATGCTCTCCGGGTAGCGCACGTGGGCCTGCAAAGAGGCGGGCATTGCCGCCTTGTCCTGGAACAGGGTGGGGAAAATACGCCGGTAGGTCTGGATGATCGGGTCGGTCGGGTCGAAGACGTAGAAGTTCATCGATCCGTTATAGGCGTCCACGACCACCTTCACGCTGTTGCGGATATAGTTGAAGTCGCCCGCATAGGGCAGCGCGTAGGGATAGTGGTCGGTGGTGGTGAAGGCGTCCTGAATCCAGTAGAGCCTGCCATCGGCGATGACGAGGTAGGGGTCTTTGTCGTAGCGCAGGAACGGGGCCACCTGCTGCACCGCCTCGTGGAAGTTGCGGTGGATCAGCACGCGGGTGTCGTCCTTGATGTACTCGCTGAGCAGGATGTTGCCGTCGCCAAAATGGGCGGCAAAGAGCAACTTGTTCAGCACGCCGCCCAGCTTGATCCCGCCCGTCCCGCTATAGACCGTGGTGGCGTTGCCGGTGTCGTTCACCGGGGCCGTCGTGCTGCTGATCGGGACTTCACTGCTGAGCGGATAGTCGAACTCGGGCTGGCCGGTGTTGACGAAGACATAGTTGTCCTCGGCCTCGCCGTAATAGATGCGCGGCTGGGTCAGGGCCAGGGCGGGTTCGTTGGTCTGGGGCGGCAGGTCTTTGAGCAAGAGTTGGGGCAACCCGGCGCTCTCGATAGAGTTGACCGGCACCACCACCGCGCCGTAGCCGTGGGTGTAGACCAGGTGCTGGTTAAGCCAGGTGCTGGCCTGCGTGGGGAGGCTGTTCACGTCCATCTCGCGGGCCGAAATCATCACCTGGCGCTCGGCCCCACCGATCTGGTAACGATCGATGTCTACGCCGTTGAACACATAATACGACCGGATCGCCTGTAGCTGGGTGAACACGTCCAGCAGCGGGCGGTAGTCCCACAGCCGGATGTTGTTGACCGTCGTCTGGTTCGCGGTCAGGTCGGCCTGGCTGGGGGCTTCGACCGCATCGAACGGACGCTCGGTGAACTTGTCCAGGCCATAGGCGGCGCGGGTGCTGCTGATGTGGTTCTGGATATAGGGTTGCTCGAAAGCCTGTTCGCTGGGCTGCACCTGGAAGTTCTGGACATAGGCCGGGTAGAGGCCGCCGACAACCACCAGCGCCAGCAGCCAGACACCGAACGCCCCGACCAGCAGCACCCAGCGCCGCAGCACCAGGTTCGCCAGCAACAGCACTGCCCCGCCCAGCGCCACCACCAGCAAGATGCGGTAGCCGAGCAGCCGGGCATGTTCGTCGGTGTAGCTCACGCCGTATAGCTGGGTATGTTCGGAAAAGAGCAGGTTGTAGCCGCTGAGCAGGTAGCCCAGCCCGATCAGGATCAGGAACAGCGCGGCCAGCACGGTCAGGTGGGCCACCACGCGGGGGTCGAAATTGATCCGCTGTTCCGGGGTGACGAACAGCGTGGGGCGGGTGCCATAGATCACCGCCGCGCCGATGGCCGTGACGATGATCAGCCCGATGGCCCAGCCGCGGATGAACTCGTAGAACGGCAGCGAAAAGACGTAGAAGCCGATGTCCTGGCCGAAGATCGGGTCGGTCTGGCCGAATGGCACCTGCTGGGTAAAGCGCAGGATCGTGCTCCACTCGTCGGAGGCGACCAGCCCCATGCCCAGAGCCAGCAGGATGGTGCCCAGGATCGCCCCGGCGCGCAGCACCTTGGGCGCGACCAGGGGTTGCTGGCCCAGGTAGAGCTTGGGGGGCTGCGTGATCCGCCGCGCCACCAGCCAGTTGATCCAGGCAAACAGCCCCGCTCCCAGCGCCGTGCCGATCAGCACCTCGCCCCGCGTGGATAGTACGGTGCTGTAGACGGCCTGATAACCCAGGCTGCCAAACCACTGCCAGTCCACCCAGGTGCTCAGCAGCGTGGTGGCCGAACTGAGCACCACCAGCCCGATGATCACTGCCCCGATACAGCCGACCGCCCCGCCTACGTTGGCCGGAGGCACCGGGGGCGGGCGATTGGGGGCGTTCGGGGGTTGCTGCTGGTTGCGCGCGCGGAACTCCCGCAGGCGATCCGCGCTGCTCTCATTCTCATTATCTTTGCCATTCGCACGAGGGCGCATGGAGGTATCCTTTCAGCCGCATAGAGCGAGGTGCCGCGCAGATGGGCCGCACACCAACACGAAAACACGAACATAGCCCCGGAGGGGCGACAGACGCTAGCCCACGGTAGGACCGTGGGGAAGGATTATCCTAATGTTGTAGCCCCAGCGGGGCGGCAGCCGCTAGCCCACGTTAGGACCGTGGGGAAGCCGCCCACCTTTAGGTCCAAGCCCCTCTGGGGCTAGCTGCGCGCCTGATCGTTTGTCGCCCCGTCGGTGGGCGGCGGCAGCGCCTTCCAGCCAAACAGGTCGCGGAGGGCCACATCGGTGACGCCGGGCACCAGGGCGCGGGCGGCCTCGGCCAACGCGGTGCGGGCCACGGCAGGATGCTCGCGCAGGCGGTCGGCGGCGGCCAGGAGTTCGGGCGGTGCCCAGCGCGCGGTCAACTCCCAGACGCGCAGGTCGAGGTCGTTAGAGATCTGGCGGCTCCAGCGCGAACGGGGGCCGGTGGGGCGGGGCGGGG
>JBBSEL010000673.1:0-3527 GCA_038239755.1 Chloroflexia bacterium
GCTTTTGCCCCTGGATCATCTGGTCGGACACGTCGCCCAACTGGGCCAATTCGGCGTTGCCGACCGCGATCAGCGCGGCAGTATTCGAGACATCCAGATGATCGGCCATTTGCTGCGCCGCCTGTAGCTCAGCGGGCTTGAGATGCTCGCGGGCGATGAACAGTTGCGGCTTACCCTGATAGACGGTCAGGGCGCTCGTGGCGGGCGCGGGCGGCTGGGCGGGGATGATCGCCGTCCCGGCGGCCTGCCCGGCAGTATTGATCGATGTATCGAGTATGGTGGTTTCCATTGCGGTCCTCCGTGCAGATTAGCTAAACACAGTCCTACGCAACTCAGGAACAATTTCCGGTCGTCAAGCAATCATTCATTTTCAAGATCACATCGGCCCCCGGCAGGTCTACGACCTGGGTGATCTGGTCGGGGATCGGCACCAGCGGGAAGTCCGACGCCTTGTTCTGGGTGCCAAAGACCGCCGAGCGGAAGCCGTGCTTACGCCAGGCCAGTTGCTGGATGTCGGGGTCTTTCATCGCCGTGATCAGCTTTTGCGCCCCCGCGTCGAGCGCCAGGATGGGGTGCGAACTCCACGCTGTCGGTTCGGGGTAGAGAATCCGCAGATCGGCAGCCCCTTTGACCCCGGTCGGGTTCTGGACACTCAGTTCCAGGATCTGCGATTCGTAGCCCGCGTAGAGCGGGAACGCGCCCACCCCCTGGGTGAGATAGGCTTCAAAGCCGAAGCCGGAGCTACGCGGCTGCAACCCCTGCGCGATATAAAGGTCATGCAGGGCGGGCAGCACGGGCAGGGCCGTCCCCATCGTCGCCACATCCACCCCATTTTTCGAAGCCAGGATGTTGAGCAGCAGCAGATACAGGATGTTGCCGCTGTTGCTCTCGGTCGGGTTGGTGCTCTTGAGCCGGATCGGTCCATGCAGATCTTTTGAGCCAATGGATTCCCAGGTCACGTTGGTTTTGATCATCTCCACCAGTTTGGGCATCTGGACGATGTAGTAGTTATTGTTGCGCTGCACGACGACGCCCAGGGTCATCAGCGCTGCGGTCGGGCTACCCCAGGAGTAGACGACCAGCGGGCTGTTCAGGACGTTTTCGGCGTGATAGCCGGGGAAATCGGTCAGGGTATGCGTTTTCTCGAAGACAAGCTGGGCACTGGCGTTGGACGGCCAGAGACAGTTGACCCCCTGCGCTTTAAGTTGGTCGGTGGGGATCTGCACCAGGTCGAGCGAACCGCGCGAACTGAACTGGACCGTGAGGGCATAGCGGTCGTGCAGCAGGGCGATGAAGTCGGGATCGCTGACCAGCGGTTGCTTTTCTGAGCCGCCGATACAGGTCACCGTGACGATGGTGGGGGGCGGGGCGGCTTTGGGCAGCAATTGGGACACAGCGATGGCCCCCACTGCCAGGAGCAGTACGACGACGCCTAACGCCAGGCGAACATTGCGATTATCGAACACACTAGTGCTCCTACTTGAGGGCTTCGTACTGGGAGGCTTCCAATTGGTTCATCGCCACTTCCAGTTGCATAATGTCTCCGGCGTGCAGCCGGTCCAAATTGTTATTGAGCCATTGTTCCAGGGCCGGCAGCGTCTTCCCGGTCAGCCGGTCGCCGATCTCGCCGGAGCGACTCAGGCGGGCCGCGCGGGGGTCGCGCAGTAAGTCCTCGTAGACGTTCAAGGCTTCGCCCAGCTTCTGCACCCGATAGTCCACCGCCTGGGCTGCCGACAACAGTTCGTTGGGGCGCTTCTCCTGGACCTCAACCAGCAAGGCTTCGGTCAAGCGGTTGACCTCTAGCAGGCGCGGCGTGACCGGGTTGGCGGGCAACGCTTGGGCCTGCCGGGTCAGGGTCCGTAGCTGCGCGAGCGTGCGCTGGACCTGCCCGCGCGCCTCCGTGGTATAAGTATCAGTCGCCACCTCTTTGGTCGAGCGCGGGTCGAGGATCAGGTAGAGAGCCACGAACACGAGCACGCCGATCAGGCCGCTGAGCCAGAGCGGCACCGCCAGCACGCTATAGGAGATCCACAGGGCGGCAAAGGCCAGGATTACGGCCAACGGCCAGGCGATCTGGGGCGGAAAGCGGAACCCTTGCATCGTAGGCACTGCCCGACCAGGAACGCGGCGGCTCGCTCGGCTTCCGCCCACCCCTGCTCCGCCAGCGGCGGGCCGGGGAGCACATTGTAGACCAAGCCGGTGTCCTGCTGGGCCGCGCCGTGCCGCACCAGAAATAGGTTGCTTACCATATCGCCGTGGTGCTCCCGCGCGTAGTCATCATCTCGCTCACACAGCGGCCCTCCCATTCAGCATGAGGGGCGATGTCCAACAGGTGGGCCAGGGTGGGTGCGGCGTCGAGTAGGCTCACCGGGGTTGCGAGCGTGATGCCGGACCGGATGCCGGGGCCAGCCGCCCGCCAGACAATCGCCATATCCTCCGGGCAATCGGTGCCGTGGGTCCGATCATGCCCGCCATGATCGCTCAACACCAGCACGTTGCTCGTAGCCGGCAGGTGGCCCAACAGCGTGCCGAAGGCGGCGTCGGCCCGCGCCACCTGGCCCAGATAGCCCTCCGACATCCAGCCATAGTAGTGCCCGGCGATGTCCACGTTGCCGAAGTAGACGAACGCGAAGTCGGGATGGTCGGTGCGGATGGTTGTCCCGGCGATCTCGGCCAGATACTGGTCGCCGTCGGGATCGGTGAGGTGGTCGCGGAAATAGGCCAGGCGCAGGTGCCCCGGCGGGCTGAGGTTGCGCAGCGGCTCCCAGCTATAGAAGAATTGGCACTGCTTCCCGGCGGCGGTGGCCCGTTCAACCAGCCCTGGTAGTGGGCGGGCAGGCGGCACCCAGTCGTTGCTGACCACGCCGTGGCGGGTCGGCGGCACGCTGTGGAAGATCGACATATGGCAGGGCAGCGTCAGGCTCGGCATCACGCTCGCCGCCTGGGGGGCCACTGCGCCCCGCGCGCCGAAGGCGGTGAGATGCGGGTGGGCCAGGGGGTCCAGCGCATCTGGGCGCAGGCCATCGATCATGACCAGGATCACCGGGGCGTGGTTCGGCATAGTGCAATCTCCAACTAGAGGCGATAGTGTATGCGGGGTGCGGTTGTTCGCCGCGTTCCAACCGCACCCCCATAGCGGAGCAGCCAGGATCGACGGCACGTGGGCAATGGTATCCACCACATAGTGTGCCCCCGTCTGCCGGAGCCGCCGGTACACCGCTTGCAAGCGGGCGGCAAGGCCAGCCGGGGCGAGATCGGCCCGTTCGGCGCGCGGCAGACCCCAATGCGTTACCACCCCTCCGCGATGTCGGGGCTGGTATCTCCCACCTTGCCCAGGGCTGCCCTCAGATAAGCTTGCCGCTTGTGCGCATTCTGGAAAATCACCCACAGGGCCGGACGCCCGGCGAGCACCTTCAGCTCCGGAAACCGCGCCGCCACCTGGTCCACGTGGCGAGGATGGCCGTTATCCAGCACGATCCCCTTGCCGCCGGGCACGCCCTGCCCGATGCCGGTCAGGCCGACGAAGA
>JBBSEL010000674.1:0-3519 GCA_038239755.1 Chloroflexia bacterium
GCGCTGTCGCAGCAAATCAGCAAAGAGATGGTGATAGCGGTACCAGCGCCGCTCATTGTCCAGGGGGACGATGAACAGGTTGGCGTGTTCGAGATATTCCAGGGTTTCCTGCCCAGAAGCCGCCGCATCCCCCAGCACGGCATCACACAGCGGGCCGCACAGGCGGTCGAGGATCGCGGTGCGGAGCAAGAAGGTCTGGACGCGGGCGGGCTGCTGTTGCAGAACTTCTTCCAGCAGATAGTCCAGCACGAAATGGTGGGTACCGGTGAACGCCTGGATGAAGGAGGTGGCGTCGGGCTGGCCCTGCAAGGAAATCGCGGCTAATTGCAGGCCAGCAATCCAGCCTTCGGTGCGGGTTTCCAGGGCGGCGATGTCGCCTGCGGCGAGGGCGAGACCCATCGCCTGGTTGAGAAAGTCAGCCGCTTCGGCAGAGGTAAAGCGCAAGTCGGTGATACGCAGTTCGGTCAAGTGGTCGCGGGCGCGGAGCCGGGCCAGGGGGAGCGGGGGATCCTCGCGGGTGGCGATGACCAGGCGCATTTGGGGTGGCAGGTGCTCGAGGAGAAAGGCGAGCACCTGGTCCACCGCTGGGGCATCGATCACATGGTAGTCGTCCAGGATCAGGACGAATGGGTCCGGGAGGGTGGTGAGGTCATTGAGCAGCGCCGTCAGTATGGATTCGGTTGGTGGGGGCTGCGGGGCTTGGAGCACCTCCAGCACCCCCTCAGCAACATTCGGCGCAATGGTCCGGACCGCCGCGACGAGGTAGGTCAGAAAGCGGGACGGGTCGCGATCCCCGGCGTCCAGCGACAGCCAGGCCACGGGCCGGGCACACCCGGCGACCCAGGCGCTGAGCAGCGTGGTTTTCCCAAAGCCAGCGGGGGCCGAGAGGAGGGTCAGCTTGCGGTGCAACCCCGCGTTGAGTTGCGCGATGAGGCGGGGACGGAGCACCACATTAGGCGGAGGTGCGGGGGTATAAAGTTTAGTGGTTAGAATTGCGGGGAGCAGGCTGGGGCGACCTTGCTCCGTGTCCGGGACGTCCAGGGCAGCGCGTGTGGTGAGTGGCTTCTGGTACGGGGCATCGTCCTGGATGCGCATTGCAACTCCTTTGCGTCAGTCTATAACATAGCCCGCGCAGCAGTCGCTGTAAAGGCGGGTTGCCTTTCTATCCTACTACCAGCAGAGCGCCCCAGTGGGGGCGGTGCCCTGCGGCAATGGCCGCGCACGGGGCGGCGCTGTAGGGTGTGGTGAACAGGCTCGGGTCGCCGTGATACGTGCGAAACAGGTCGTAGATAAAGTGCATGCGCTCGCGGAGATCGGCCCAATTGGCCGCCCGGCTGCCCCGCACGCTATCGGGGGTACGGCCCCAGCCGCCCGGCCCAGTCAGGAAGCGCACCAATTCCGCGTTCTCCAGGGGTTCCAGGGTGGCCTCCCGGCCCAGGGGTACGACATCCTCGCTGATGCGCATCGTGCGCCGCCCGACCGAGAAATCGAGCAGGCAGCGGGTGATCAGCCGCCGGGTCAGGATCGGCATCGCGGGCTAGGTTGCAAAAACGGAGCGAGGCTGCTCGAGTAGGCGGGTGGCGGCAGCAACGATAGCGGAGGCGCGGGCCTGGACCCGACGAACCCTTTCAAATGGCGGCATTTTGCAGCGACCCTTATCCTGCTCGGTGTGCGCTGGTACCTGCGGTACTCGCTCTCCTACCGCGACCTCGAAGAACTGAGGGCCGAGCGGGGCCAGACCCCCGTAGTATACACGGGGGCAGAAGGTGGTGTCTAGGCGGTTGCGCCTGCAATTTCGGATCGCTGCTCCTCGGCCTTGCGGTGTCGCTCGGCCTTACCCGTTGCCTGCTCACATGCACTTCGGCATCGGCGGTAAGGGGGTGGGGCTGAACGTCAGGGTGTAGTCCCCGATTTTCATCGCGCCGTCGATCAAGGTGACGGTCAAGGTCATCGTTTGCCCATCGCTCCACCCAGTATAGCGGGCGGGGACGGGCAGAGCTGCGTCGGCGGGGGCGACGCCCGACTCCTGGGTATACGTTCCCTCCACGGCAAATTGTCCGGTCGCATCCAGCGTTAAGGCCTGGCTGATCGTGCCATGCGCGCACGGGAAGTCCACCGCCACCCCGGTGTCCTGCACCTCCAGCATTTGCACGGCTTTCCCATTGAGTTTGGTCCCCCAACTGCCGCTTGACACTTTGCCCGGCGCCACCGGGGACGGGGTTGGAAGCTGCGACATCAGATCTCCTGGGCTGGTGCAGGCCGTTACGACAGCAAGGCATGTTAGCAGTACTAGCACGGTCGCCGTCCTGCGTGTACACGTGATCATCGGTTCCTCCGTTTCTCCGCCAGGCCGTCTCTTGCTCCCTAGACGGGACGTGGCCCTGCCGGGTTCCGCCCTGAATAGGATCTATCTGGCATATTGTGTGCCGTTGGAAGTAGCAATGAACGTATCTACTCCCTCGCTGGTATATAATTTGTTATGGTCCTGTCTCAGGTACGTACCTACCCCTAATTCGCTGATCCTCCTGCTGTACGCGCGGATGTGTACCCATTCTCTATAACGGTACACTCCTAACGGCCCCATAGCCAGCAGGTCGGTCACATCGCGGATCCCTGTTATCATCGCTGGGACGCCCCTCCAGCGATCATCCTGCTATAACGCTCTGCGCAGGAAACATACCCTGCGCCGTCCCACTGACGATACCTGTGTGCCCTGGTTCGCCGCTCGCTCCCTGGCGACTCACGGGTTGATTGACCGACCCTGCGGATCGGTCTCCTGGCCGGGTGGGTACAGGCCGGGGGCCACGCTGTCGCCAGAAAGGGGGTGAACGATCCTGACGGCTATACGGCAACCGAGTCCGCTCGTGCATAGCACCACGTCAGGCCCTGCAGTTCCGCAGTTCAAAGGAAGTCGTGAAGTTGCAGACGCTACGGAAGAAAGGACGAGCAAGACATGCGTAATTCCCGAACAACCGGTCTTGTGCTGGCCGTGACTTTGTTGCTGCTCGGCACCGCCGCCTGGGGAGTGCAGCGGTTGGTGAACCCGGTGAATGTGACGCCGGGCGCGGCGGCACAGCCGCAAGAGAAGATCGGCAAGCAGCAACCTCTGCGCGAGGTGAACGCTGCAGGCATCGGCCTGGAAGGGGCCAGCGCCGGACAGCGTGAAGCTGAGGGCCGGGCCTTACTTGACCTAGCCGACTACTGGAATGCCCACGTCGCCTTCCCCACCGGCCACTTTGACGGCAAGTGGTTGCAAGAAGCCGCCGCGCAGGCGCTCCGGGTCCCCGTGGGGCTGCCTTCCGGCCAGGTCACCTACAGTCGCCTGAACAACCCGTCGCCCCTGTCGCTGGACCCCAGCCGGTTTACCGCGCTTGGCCCGGCCCCGTTGCGGAGTGATGGCTGCTATAGTTGCTTTAATTCGGGCATCAACGCCGGGCGGGTCACCCATTTCGCCATCGACCCGACCAGCCCGAACATCGTCTATCTCGCCGCCGACGGGGGCGGCGTGTGGAAGACCAC
>JBBSEL010000675.1:0-3515 GCA_038239755.1 Chloroflexia bacterium
TACAACGCGCCGGGCGGCACCCCCGACGAAGTGCGCCATAAGAACGAGGTGTTGGACGGCCACTGTGCCGCCATCGGGCGCGATCCGGCGACGATCCACCGCTCCTGGCAGTTCTACCTGCGCACCCCCGACGAGCTACCCGGCATTCGTGAACGACTGGAGCCGTTCGTGGCGATTGGTGTTGACCACATCTGCATCGGGATGCCGCCCGATTATCACGAGGGGCTGGTCCAGGCCGTGGCGCAGGAAGTCGCGCCGCTGCTTAAAGGATGACGGATGCAGTGCAGCCGCGCATCATCTAGGGGGCGCGGGGGACAGAACGATTATGATAGGAGGAGCCGTGGCTAACCACATGCGGGTGGCGCTGGAAATGGGACTGAAGGGCAAGAGGGTGGTGGCGGTGGCGCCGGACTGGCCCGGTCTCGAGCGCGGGGCCGGGACCGAAGCGGCGGCGATCGACCGCTTACTCGCCTACGTTCCCCGGTATGCGCCCGTGGCGAAGCTGGCGGGGATGGAGGCCGCGTTGGCGACCCGCCCGGTTGTCGACGTGGTCGAGCAGTATCCGGGCACCGGCTCAACCGACTTCTGGGGGATCTCGTTCGCGTTTTCAGGCATCGACCAGCAAGCCCTGTCGGACGAAGACTTGGAGCGTGAACTGACGCTGATGCAGGCGTGCTGGGCGTTTTTCGACGAGGTGCGGGGGCGCGTGTCGGCGGAGATGCAGCGGGGGCCGCGTGGCGGCGGACGCGATCGGGACCACATCGTCCGGCATACGACTTTCACGGAGCAGGACTGGGCGAAGAAGCTCGGCGTGCTCACGCCGCCGGAGGTGCTGCTGACCGACGAGGGATTGAGTGCGCATCGCGACGCCTATTGCCAGGCCATTCGGGCGTTGCATACCCAGGGCCAAATGGCCCGCACGTGGCCGCTGCGGTTCCTGATCCGGCACACCGCCTTTCACACGCTCGACCACGCCTGGGAAATGGAAGACAAGGATCTAACGGCCAACCAAGCGGGAGGCTGAGCGCGACATAAGCAGCGACATGCGGCATCCGAGCGCTAACGACGAAGTAGGAAAGACGTAAAGAGGCGATGCGTACTCCGCATCGTCTTTTTTAATTCTTCCCTCATCCTTCATCCCTCAAAAAGCGCAGCACGGCGTCGCGCCAGAAGCGTGGCTGTTGGGCGTGGGTGAGGTGCGCGGCGTGGGGGACGAGGCAGAATTGCCCGGCGGGGAAGGCTCGATACATATCTCTGGCGATCTCCAGCGGGAAGAACTCGTCGCGGTCGCCATGCACGATCAGCGTGGGCCGGGGGAAGGCCGCCAGCGCCGCCAGGGGCGGGAAGTGCCACGGGGTAGGGTCGTGCGCCCAGCGCGGCCACTCGGCGACCAGCGTGCGCCAGTGTTCCGGCCCATAGACGGGGCTGTGCCGCACGTCTAACTGCGTGGCGTCGCGGAAGGCGGGGAGGTCCGCCGTGGCCGTCGCAATCGCCGCCCGCAGTTCCGCCCCCTTGAAATGATAGGTCGCATCGCTGATCACTAGGCGGCGGACCAGTTCCGGGGCCTGCACGGCCAGGTAGAGCAGGGCCATGCCCCCCGTCGAAACCCCCACCAGATGGGCCGGGGCCAGGTCCAGCACCCGGATCAGCCCGGCGATATCCGCTGCCAGATCGCGGTGCAGCAGGCGCGGTGACGGGTTGTCGGTGCGCCCATGTCCACGCAGGTCCAGCACTACCGTCGTATAATGCGCGGCGAAATGGGGTAGGTGGCGGCCCCAGGTGAACTGGTTGTCGCCGAACAGGTGATGGATCAGGACCAGGGGCGGGCCGCTGCCGTGGACTTCATAGTACAGGCGCAGCCCGTTGACATGGGCATAGGGCATGGGCGATTTTGGATTGTGGATTGTGGATTTTGGATTGGCGGTTGGTTCGCCCTATTATACCATCTTCGGGCCGGACGGCGGACGCAGTGGGGGCGGGCGCTTCGCGGGGGTGCCGACCACCAGGGCGGGGGTTGGCGCGGCGGGCACCCCGGTTGCCGGGAGGGGCAACGCCCCGCGCTTATAATACGCTGCCGCCTGGTCGCGCAGGTAACCGCCGTCATCGGTGTAGTTCGTGCATTGGTCGTGGCCCCGGCCCCAGAGGATGCCGACTACCCCCGCATCGATCCAGCTTTGCAGATGGGCCGCGCCGTCGCCCAGGAAATAGACCGAACGGTTATCGCGGAAATGGCCCGGCGCGTTGTTCTGGTCCGCTGCCACGGTGTTGCCCATCGGCACCTGCCAGAGTACGCTGTGCAGCCCCGTTCCGGCGCTCACCGTCCCGATCCAGGCGCGATAACGGGCGAAGTTGGGCAGGGTGGCATCGGTCAGGTCCCACCAGTGCGCGCCGCCATCGTTCGCCATGACCCGGTACCAGTCCGCATCGCGGTCGCTGGGGTCGGCAAAGACGAGATCCCAGCCGTGCAAGCCGGGCGGGTTGCCGCGGATGCCCGCCGTGTTGAGGAAGGCGGCGGTGGTCTGCCCGACCGCGACCGGGTCGGTGGCCGGGTCACGGCTGGTGCTGATATCGATGTTGGTGCTCCAGTGCGAGGCGTGGAGCGCCAGCAGCACGTTGGGGGCCAGCGTGTCGCGCAGGTGGAGCAACGCCTGGGCGAAACCCTGCACCGTGTCGGGATAGCCCTTGACGCCGGGGTAGCCCGATCCGGTCACAGCGGCGGGTATGTCGGCGGCGCTGTTGCTCCCGGCCAGCACCCGCCGCTGCATGTAGCCCCAGAAATCCGGCTCGACATGGATGAGCACTGGCTGCCCATACTCGGCGCTCCGTTGCATGAGCAGGGCGAAGTCGGCAAAATAGGCGGCCATCGTGCCGGGGTTGTTCAGGTTGGTGAAGTCCCATTCCCCTTCATCGGCCCCGGCCTGCGGCTGCGAGTAGCGCAACTGGTAGTAGGTGAAAACCGGCAGGTAGCCCGCGTCGTGGCTGGCGGTCATGTAGTCGCGGGCGAAGCCGCCGTCGCCCGGCCACCACGCCGCCCAGCCGTTGCCGGTGTTGACCCCGCCGGTCAGATACTGGTAGCGAGCGTTCCACGGCACATGGCTGTCGCGCATCCAGCCCAACTCGCCCGGCTGGCTGCCCAGTCCCATCCAGAAGGTGGAGGGTAGGCCAGCGGGCAGGGGACCGAGGGCGGCGGGTGGGATACTAGAGGCGGGGGCGGCGAGGGTGCCGCTGGTGGGGAGCAGCAGAGCCAGGAGGCAGCCCAGCAGCATAATGATCAGGCGCGTGTTCATGGTCCGATAAGTTCTCGCTCTTTCCGTGTTCCGTGCTGCGCGGCCAACAGGCCGGGGCAGCGGGGTCCATGTTCGGGTGAGCCGGTGGCTCGTACCAACAGGGTTGATTATACCCGGCCCGGCCTACCAGGCGCAATAGTACTTATCGGGGATACGACGGAAACACAAATCCCGGCCCGCCGAAGCGAACCGGGACTTGTGCCACCAAGGAAGGAAGGAACCTGAATA
>JBBSEL010000676.1:0-3510 GCA_038239755.1 Chloroflexia bacterium
TCGGTATTACGTGAAAACGGCATCATCGTCCACTACGTCGAGTGCGCCGCTAACCGGTGGATCAACCTGGCGGGTTGTCCCTATTCAGGATAGCGGGCGACCAGCGCATCGGCCAGGCGGTAAACTTCTGGGGCCAGCCATTGGGCCGTGTCCACCCGCTCGGCCCACACGGCGGCTGAGGTATACTCTAGCGTAGCACAGATAGCCTGGAACTGGGCCGCGAACCCGGCCTTCTCAGCCTCGGGCGCATCGTTCTCTAGCGCAATATAGGCGGTGTCCAGGCAGGTGATCCAGAACACCGCTTCTCGATGTTGGCCCGCGTCAATCATCTCCTGTGTCCCCTCGACATGATAGGGTCGCACATGGGGACGAAGCGCGAAGCCATAGGGAATCGGGGTCTGGTAGACCTCGACGGCGCGGTCGAAGGCGTGTACGAACTGCTCCAGCATCGCCTGAACATCCGCCCGGCGCAGGTGGGCCGATCCCATCAGGGTGAGCGCCGCCTCGTGCAGATCAGGCCGCACTTGCTCATCGAGTAACTCGCCCAACAGGGCCAGCGAGCGCCGGGTGGTCGGACGTTTGAGTTGGGCGACGGCCATTAGTCCACTGAGCGCCCCCAGAAAGACCCGCGCCGCAACCATCCGGTCGAGCGGCGTCGCGGCCCCGCGCATGGCGGTCAGCCATTCTTCCGCCGTCGCCTTTTCCGCCACGCAGCGAGCCTCTATCCAGCGGCGCCGGCCATAGTCGGCGGCCACCGCCCGGTGCAGGGGGGCGAGGATCCCAGTCGGGTCGGACAGGATCTGCGTCGTCGCCAGGTTCGGACCATCGCTGGGGTTTGCCAACACGGCTTCTGCGTCCCGGTGAGTTTCGAGATTCTTTGAGATGATCTCTAGCATGAGACCCAGGTAGAGGACTTCCTCCTCGTCGTCGGGCGCGCCCTGGGTCAGCACCACAACGACATCAACATCACGGTAGAGGGGAAACGGCGCATCGGCGGGCAGCGCCGTAATCCCCCCCCCACAGATACGCCCCGGCAAAATCCGGCAGGAGGCGGGCCTGGAGGTCTACCCACTCACGCACAATGGCGACGACTTCGGCCACGGACAAGACAGCGCTACCGCCCACCTGATCGGCCCGTTTTGTGTCCAGCGTTGGCATGGGAATGTCTCCTGCGGTGTGTCTCGCAGCTGAGTGTGCGTTAGGTTAATACCCCGTCACCTGATCGATCAGCCCGCGTTCCTGCGCCCGGTGCTCGGCCCAGCGGTAGAAGAGGACCGCGCCGCCCGCACAGACCACCGCGCTGACGATCAGGATCAGCAGCAGTTGGATGTTGTCATACTGCGCCAGCAGCGGGCTGATCGGCGTGGTCGTCGTGGTGCCATCGGTCGCGGTGATAGTGGTCTGGAGGACACCTCCGGTGAGGGCGCGACGGATCGCTTCCAGCCAGTAGGTGACGGGCAAAAGCAGTGACATATCCCTGAGAACCGGGGGCAGGATATCAGGAGGGAAGTAAGCACTGCTGAACAGGAGGAGCAGCCCGGCGACCGTCTCGCCAATCGACTCGCCGTGCCGGGCGATGATCAGCGCCACTCCGGCCAGGGCGATGCCCAGCCCGATCAAAATCACCATCCCCAGCACGAAATAGATCGCCAGCCAGCCCCATTCGATCCTCTCCAGGCGGAGCGGCAGACCGAGGAAGAGCAGCCCGGTTGCCAGCAGGATACCCGCCGTGACCAGGCCGATTACCGCCTTCGCCGTCGCCCGCCCGATCAGGTAGGCAAACAGGCGCGCCGGGGAGGTGTAGATGTACTTCAGCATCTTGTACTGCTCGCGGTCCTCCATGATCGTCCAGGCCATGCCGGAGATGATCTGGCTGACCAGCACAAAGAAGGCGTTGCTGAGGTAGAGATAGGTGAAGAACGGATCGCGCCGCCCGCCCGCGATCACCTGGTACATGACCACGATGATCAGCGCGGCAGCCATCGGGCGCAGGATGGTGAAGATGACAAAGGCCAGCGGGTCGGCCCAGTTGCCCTCTACCTGCCAGCCCAACCAGGCCGCCGTGCGATAGGTTTGCACGGTTTCTTGCCAGGTGCGCGCCGCCTTGCCGGGGGGCTGTATTGTCGTGCTAATCATCGCCATCGCGTGGGTTGCTCCCTCTTAGACATCCGGGGCGGCCAGGCCGTGTGTCCCCAGGATAAACGATAATTCCCCGCCGTGGTGCAGGTCGTGTTCGATCAGGTGCCAGAGCACCCACAGGCGTGAGAAGGTGCGCGTTTCGCCCTCGCTGGTCCGGCTGAATTGCGCGGCCAGGTCGGCGGGGGTCCAGCCTTCCAGCCCTTGCTCGATATAGCACCAGGTGGTTTGGAGGCCCGTGATCAGTTCGGCAGCGGAGTAGCGCCAGGGCTCGGTTGGCTCCCAGGTATTCCAGGCGGCCAGGGCCGCCAGATCGTCGCCACCTTCCCTCAGGGTGCGGTGCAGCCAGATGGCACGGGCGGCGATAATGTGCCGGGCCAGGTGTTCCACCGTCCGCTGGCCGGGTGCGACGCTCAGGGCCAGTTGGTCGGGTGTGAGCGGGGCCAGCGCCGTAATCAACAGATCCTGGTACGTTTTCCAGCCCTCACCAAACGTGGTCAGCACCCCGGCGGGGTCCGTGGCGTTCCTCATCAGTGCACCTCATCCTAAATATCGGGGGCGGCCAGGCCGTGCATCCCCAGCGTCAACGAAATCTCGCCGCCGTGGTGCAGGTCGTGCTCGATCAGGTGCCAGATCACCCACTGCCGGGTGTAGGTATAGGTCTGGTCGCCCCGCGTGCGGGTGAAGGGTTGGGCCATCTCGGCAGGAGTCCAGCGGGCCAGGGCGGCGCGGATATAGCCCCAGGTCGTCTGCAACCCGGCGACGAGGTCCGCGGCGCTGCGGAGCGGCGCATCGGGCGCGTCCCAGTGCCGCAATGCCTCCAGCCCCGGCTCGTCGTTCAGCGCCGCGTGCATCCAGCGCGCCCGCGCCCCAACCATGTGCCGGGCAATCGTCTCGATGGTCCGCAGATCATTCCCCACACCAAGCGCCAGTTGATCCGGCGTCAGCGGAGCCAGGGCGGTAAGCAGGAGATTTTGATACGTTTCCCAGCCGGTGTAGAAGGCGTCCAATGTGGAGCCGGTGGGGGCCTCGTTGGGTTGGTCCATTGTGTGGTTCCTCCTGTGCGTGTGATCGGGGCTGCTTATTGCCAGCGCAGGCCCAGGCGGGCCTCGACTTTCGCCAGCCATTCCATCCGCTTGAGCAGGAAGTACGCCGCACCGACGAACACGACCCCCATCCCGGCCAGGATCACCAGTTCTTCCCAGGCGGGCAGCACCCCCTCGATCTGGCCGGGAAAGAGCAGTTGGCGCAGGGCATCCAGGCCGAAGCTCATCGGCACCGCTGCCGAGACAAAGGTTAGCACGCCGGGGATGGTGGTGAACAGCTTGCTCAGCGGGAAGTTCATCCCGGTGAGGAAGAAGACCGGCTCGGTCA
>JBBSEL010000677.1:0-3508 GCA_038239755.1 Chloroflexia bacterium
GATCGCGCTATTGGTGCCGGTGGACCAGGAGTTGGCGGGCGCGTCGGTGAAGGGGACCGAGCCGGTGTTGTAGGCGCGGGTGATCGAGTCGCCGGTCGAAGCCATCGCGTTCGGCCAGCCGACCACCGCCGGATCGGGCGGCGGCAGCTTTCCCGTGGCTCCCACCCCCAGCGGCACCGTCAGCAGCCCCAGCAGCCACAGCGCCCCGATCACCACGGACCCTACCCGTTTCCCCATCAGTTTGCGGACCATCATCGTATCCTCCCTATAAGCGGCCACCAATCACAAGACGAGCATTTCCTATTCTAATGCAGTACACCCCCGCCGTCAATGCGCCGCGTCACGAGCAACCCTCGCCTGCGATTGCACGGGCGGGGGGATTGTGGTACACTAAGCGAGGTGCGCCTGTGGGTTCGTCTTGCCGATTATGGGCGGGGCACGCAGGCGTTGGCCCGCGACATACTCGGCCTGCGCTGTCTCATTTTCCAGCATGTGCATGTAACCAAGGAGCAGTTTTCTTTATGATCGGCGATCAGACTCAGGACACATTATCGGCGGAGGAACGGCGCTGGCTCCGTGCCCGGTTGCAGGGGCGGGTCGCCGGGATAGACACGGCAGACGGTGCGGCGCTGAACGAGGGCATCGAGCAGGAATTCGAGGGGCTGCTGGCCGATCTGCTGGCTCGCCGGGCGGCGGCAGAGAACCGCTCTCCCCTGGCCCACCGGGGCTGGGCGCACGAGCGCGACCCCCGCAAGCGGGTGGTCATTACCGGCCTGGGGGTCATCTCGGCCTGCGGGCAGTCGGTGCCGGACTACTGGGACAACCTGACCCACGGGCGCTCCGGCGTGTCGATGATCGAGAACTTCAACGCATCGAGCTATCCCACGCTCTTTGCGGCAGAAATTAAGAACTGGGACCCCACCCGCTGGATCAACCCCCGCGATGTCAAGCGCATGAGCCGGGCCACCCAGTTTGTCGTCTCGGCGGCGCGGCAGGCGGTAGACGACTCTGGCTTCCAGGTGCCCGCAGGCGGCACCGACCAACTCGGCGTCTTGATCGGCTCCGGCACCACGGCGCTGCCCGAAACCGAAGCTGAGGTCAGAATCCTGGTCACCAAGGGCGGGCGCAAGATCAGCCCGTTCTTCGTGCCGATGTCGCTGCCCAACATGCCCGCTGGGCAATTGGGCATCCAGTTCGGCGCGGTGGGCTGGAACGCGGCCCTCACCAGCGCCTGTGCCGCCAGCACGACCGCGATCGGGGAAGGGGCGGAGATTATTCGCCGGGGCCATGTGACCGCCATGCTGGTCGGGGGTACCGAAGCCCCCCTGTGCGAACTGGGGCTGGCTGCTTTCAGTAACCTGCGTGCCCTCAGCACCCGCAACGAGGACCCGCTGGGCGCGTGCCGCCCCTGGGACAAGACCCGCGACGGCATGGTCGGCGGCGAGGGCGCGGGGATGATGGTTATCGAACGCCTGGACTACGCCCTGGAACGGGGCGCGCACATCTACGCCGAGGTCATCGGCGGCGGCGGCTCGTGCGATGCCTATCACATCGTCGCCCCCGATCCGACGGGCCGGGGCGGCGCGGTGGCGATCCGGCGGGCGCTGGAAAGCGCGGGGATCGCCCCCGAAGAGGTGGATTATATCAACGCCCACGGCACGGCCACCGACCTGAACGACCCGATGGAAACGCGGGCGATCAAGCAGGTCTTTGGCGACGCGGCGTACAAGGTGGCGATTTCGTCCACTAAGAGCATGGTCGGCCACCTGCTGGCCGGGTGCGGCGCGGTCGAAGGGGTGGCAACGGTGATGGCGCTTCAGGATGGGATCATCCCCCCCACGATCAATCTCCACACGCCCGACCCGGAGTGCGATCTGGACTACACGCCGAACGAGGCCCGCCGGGCCGATTTGCGGATAGCGATGAGCGAAAACTTCGGCTTCGGGGGCCAGAATTCGGCGGTCATCTTCCGCCGCTGGGACGGTGAATAACCTTTATGAATGTAGCAGCCAACGAAGCGTATCTGAAGTCGCAAAAGCGGCGGGCGTTCATCATCCAGGCCGTCGGCATGGGGATGGTCTTCCTGTCGTTCTTGCTCAGCTTTGTCTATATCACCGTGCCCTGGCTGATCATCGTCGCCTACCCGGCGCTGCTGGTTGGCTGGCCCTTGTGGCTGTGGGGGCGTGGAGCGAGCCGCCGCTGGGCCACCGCCGCCAAAGTGGATGAGGCCGTGTCCACCGAGTTGAAGGGCCTCAACACCCGCTACGCTCTGTTCCACCAGGTGGTGCTGGGTAAGACGGTCCTCGATCATGTGCTGATCAGCCCCGACGGCGTGCTGGTGGTGGAGATGAAAGAGGGCGGCGGGACGGTGTCCTGCGCGGCGAACAGCGAAAGTGGGGACCGCTGGCGCTCGAAGCAGGGGATCATTGACCGCATTTCGCGCTGGGGCGATGAACTGCTGGGCAACCCTACGCTGGAGCTAGACGGCAAGATCGCCGCGCTGCGCGAGTGGGTGTCGGCCCAGGGCGTGCTGCCGGGGCCGTTGCCGGTGGCAGGGGCGGTGGCGTTCTACAACCCGGCCACCGCGCTCAACATCGAAAGCAGCAAGTATGATGTGCTGCGGCTGCCCGAACTGAAAGAGTATGTCATGGCCGGGCCGTCGGAAGCCAAGCGGGTGGTGTTGCTGCCCACCAACGAGCGCAACCAACTGATCGCCGCCCTGCGCGGCATCATGCCCGCCGTGGTGGAGAAAGCCCCCCCGGCGGCCAAACCGGGCACCCCAACCCGATCAGGTTCCACCCCGACGGCCAAGCGCCGCCCCGGTTCCGACCCTGCCGCTACCCAACCCCTCTCCCCCAACCGCCCGGCCAAACGGTGAACGAGTGATGAGCGATGTGCAATGAGCAATGAGGAACGAGGCAAGTAATTATAGAGTCCTCAGCACTCAGCACTCAGCACTCAGCACTCGTCATTCGCCTTTATCACGCATCACGCATCGCTCATCGCTCGTACTCGTATGTCTGACTGGCCGATTGTAGGACACACCCGAACAATAGAAGTGCTGCGGCGCGAGCTACGGCTGGGCCGAGTGGCGCACGCGCTGTTGCTGGCTGGACCGCCCGGCGTGGGCAAGCGCCCGCTCGCCCGCGCCTACGCCCAGACGCTCAACTGCCTGGGCGACCCCGGAGCGCTGGAAGACACCACTCCCCCAGGAGTCTACCGCGAAGTTCCCTGTGGGCGCTGCCGCAATTGCACCCGCATCGCCCACGACACCTTCCCCGATGTCGAATGGTTCAGCCTGGCCCGGCAGGCCGCCGAAGTGGCCGCCGGGGGCCGGGTGAGCGCCAACAAAGAGATCTCGATTGAGACGGTGCGGACCCTGGAACGGAGCGTGAGCCTGCGCCCCTACGACGGCCACTGGCGCATCGCCATCCTGGAAGACGCCGAACGCCTCAGCATCCCCGCCGCCAACGCCCTGCTAAAGACGCTGGAAGAACCCCCCTCCTAC
>JBBSEL010000678.1:0-3507 GCA_038239755.1 Chloroflexia bacterium
CACTCCGGTGATCGAGACGGCCATCAGCAGATGGAGCGGCAGCAGGTCGAACAACACCCGCTGGATCGGGCGCACGGCGCGGTCCTGTGTGCGCCGCCAGTAGGCGATGCCCACGCCGATAATGACCAGCGCGGCGCTATAGTCGAGCGCATGGAAGGTGTTGAAGCCGATCGGGCCGAAGGCATCAAACTCGCCCACGGGGAAGCCGAAGAAAAAGGCGCGATACTGCTGCGGGCCGATAGCGTCGAAATAGATCCAGCCGAAGGTGAGGGGCAGGGTGATGGCGAAGCTGAGGATCACCCCCCAGAAGAGGCACTGGTGCATGACCCAGCGCAAGCCGCTGCGCTGGCGGATGAACGTCTGGAAGAGGAGGTTACGGACGAAGGTGCGCGGGAGGACCCAGAAATAGCGGGCCGCGTTCTCCCGCGAGAGGAAGAACTGCCAGCTCCGCCGCCACATGATCCGCGTGCTGGGGCGCATCAGCCAGGTGCCATAATGAAAGGCGATACCGAAGGCGGCGAAGAGGGTAGCGATGGCATAGCCGGTCAGCGCCGGGTCGAAGTGGGCTAGCATCCGCGAGCCGACCATAATGGCAACGGCCAGCGCGGCCATCCCGGCCAACCCGATCAGCGCGGCACGGAACGTGGTGTTCCGGCGCGAGTAGCGGGTCGGGGTGGGCACGGTGTCGGGCGCAGCGGGTGGACGAGGGTAGACAGCACTGTCTTGCATCGGACTCCCTTTCCACGAGGGTGCCAGCAGGCGCAGTTGGCAAGGCACACAGTTTGATGAGGTCGCTTGCGCTCTGTGATGTGCATTATACCAGACTCTACAGTAATGTGTGAGGACAAGCGGGTGAACATTTGGTAAACAAATTCGGCCCCGGCGAGCTTGATCCTTGTGGACCGGCCACCACGCCGCCAGCTTTGTCACCCGCTGTTTACCCACGTACACCACAGCGTTCAGGATCAGCTGGTAGAATAGGTAAGCAATGTTGCAGGACAGGGTGTACGGCGGGGGTCATACCCCGCCCGTTTTTATCGACGCACAGAGGAATCCCACGATGCAAAATTCTCGACAAGCGTACCTTAATCTCTTCCTGGCGACGCTCGCCTTCGCCGTGGCCTTTGTGGCCTGGAGCCTGATCTCGCCGCTCGCCAGCCAGCTCCAGAAGGATCTCAACCTGGACAATACCGCGACGAGCGTGCTGATCGCCGTGCCAGTGCTGCTCGGTAGCCTGTTGCGGATTCCGCTGGGCCTGCTCACCGACCGCTTCGGCGGGCGCAAGGTCTACACAGCGCTGCTGCTCTTCACCTTGCTACCGGTGGCGTTCATAGGCTTCGCGGATTCTTTTGGCACCTATGTGCTGGGTGGGTTGTTTCTGGGCGCAGCGGGGGCCAGCTTCGCCGTCGGCGTGCCGTTCGTCAACCGCTGGTTCAGCGCCGACAAACAGGGGCTGGCGCTCGGTATTTATGGGGTGGGCAATATCGGTACTGCCGTGGCGGTCTTCTCCATGCCTTCGCTGGTCACCACGCTGGGGAGTCGCCAGGCAGCGTTCTGGTTCTACCTGATCCCGGTGGCGCTGATGGCCGTCATCTTCTGGCTGTTCGCCCGCGACGCGCCGGGGCTGGTCAAACCCAAGTCGCTGAACGACAGTATCGCCGTGCTGCGGGCCGAGCGCATGGCCTGGGTCTTAAGTCTCTTCTATTTCCTGACCTTCGGCGGCTTCGTCGCCTTCGCCAACTACCTGCCCAAGCTGCTGGTGGACTGGTATCACTTCGACAAGGGTGAGGCCGGGTTGCGGGCCGCCGGGTTCACAGTGGTCGCCACGCTGGCCCGTCCACTGGGCGGGTGGCTGGCCGATAAGCTGGGCGGCACCCGGGTGCTGACCGGCGTGTTCAGTGTCGGGCCGGTGGGCGGGCTGGCCCTGGCCTGGCTGGCGGGAAACCCCGATCTGGTGCTGGGCACGCTCCTCTTCCTCCTCACGGCCCTCGGCCTCGGCCTCGGCAACGGGGCGGTCTTCAAGCTGGTGGCGCAATACTTCCCCAAAAACACGGGCCTGGTGACGGGCATTGCCGGCTGCGCGGGCGGGCTGGGCGGCTTCTTCCCGCCCCTGCTGCTGGGCCTGGTGAAGGATGCCACCGGGAGCTATGCGCTCGGCTTTGCGCTGCTGGCGGGCTTCGCGGCGGTGTGTCTGGGGGTGGTCTACGGGTTGACCCGCCAGGGCGGCCCGGCCCCCGCCCGGACGACCTAGTCGTTGGGGGTGGTGGCGGGTGGGAGCGGTGCCGCTGGCCCCCGCCCAGTTCCGCCCGACCGCAAACTTAACCAAATCTTGTCGCCATCTTAACCAATTCCTTACCCTCCTCCGCTATGATCATTAGGTAAGCGGCGTGGCCGGGGGGCGGCTCCGCGCGGCCCGTGCGGGCCACCGTGGCCTGCTCACCGGGTGCTGCTGCCTAAACCTGTCCGGGGAGGAAGTCAGCGGTCCCCGCGACCCCCGTCCAGTGGGCCGCCAGGCAAAATTCTGCTGCGCTACCAGACGATCAAGAAGGAGGCGACACCATGATCCACGACAAGCACACCGTTACACCCACGAGTATTTCGCCCCGCGCCGAGGCGACCCGCCCCGCCGGGGCTGGCCCGGCCCCCGTCGTGCTGGCCCGGCGGGGCGGGCTGCGGGATCGGCTGTCGCCGCGCCCCAATCCGGTGGCCGAGGCGGCGACGGCACCCACGCACCCATCGATTCGGCGGGGCACGAAGGTTGAGACGGCGCAGGGCTTTCTCGGCCTTGTCGCGCATGTGCTGCTCGATCCGCATACCGCGCAGGTGACGCACTTCGTCGTGCGCCAGGGTACCCCCGGCTCCCGGCTCCGCGTGGTGCCGGTGGGCTGGGCGGCGGCAGGCCCGCCCGGAACCGTGCGCCTGACCGTGGACCGTGCCCAGGTGGACACCCTGCCGGAGTATCGGCCCGACCATCGCCCGGGGTGTCCCGGGCGTGCGCCAGGTCTGCAACCGGCTGGTAGCGGATGACGACCTGCAAGTGGCCGTGGCGGAGGCGCTGGGCCGGGACCCGCGCACCCGCGCCGTTCAGCCGCGCGTGCAGGTTGATTTCGGGCGGGTGACGCTGATCGGCAGGGTGCGCGACGAGCCGACGCGCGCCGCTGCGGCCAGCGTGGCGACCGACGTGCCCGGGGTGCGGGCCGTGGTCAACCAATTGCGTCCCGCCTTCTGACCAGGCGGTGGCCCTGTAATGTGCGGATAAGCATCCGCGCTGCGAATGACGGTCAGGCAGCAGCACGATCGTAATCATGGATGATGCCGCCCAGCACGTCGCGGCGTTGCACAGCACCAACTCTGCGACCACGTTCGATCGGTATCGGGCAGCGCTGTTCGATGCCTTGATGCGGGCGTGCCCGGTTGAAGCGATTGGCCAGGATTGGTGACGCTGCTCAAAAGCCGAGGGCGAAAAGGACAAAACCTCTGGGACGCTCGGGGCGATCGACAAGGAAA
>JBBSEL010000679.1:0-3507 GCA_038239755.1 Chloroflexia bacterium
GCATCGTCCAGGTGGAGCAGCACGCTGAAATCGGCCACAAAGAGCGTGTCAGAGAAGATGACGAAGACATCGCTGCCGGGGGTGATATACGGCTCGGTCAGGGCCACAGCGGGCGATTGGCCGTTAGCAACCTTTTGCTCCACCATCACTGCGTCATAGGGATAATGCGCCTTTACATAGTCCAGCAGCATCTCGCCCCGCTGGCTGGTGATCAGCACCACCCGGTCAATCGGCAACCCGGCCAGGGCATCCAGAATATGGGCGATGGACGGCTTCCCGGCCACCGGCACCAGGGGCTTGGGCTTGCTGTGGGTGTGTGGGCGCATCCTCGTGCCCAGCCCCGCAGCAGGGATAATCAATTGCATAGCGACTCCTCTGTTACAGCATTGCGTATTGCGTGTTACGTCGTTATTACGCAATACGCAACACCCAGCACGTCGTTCGTACCCGACCTATTATACGCGCTATGGTTGGGGACCTGCAATAGCCGACAGGCACGAATCAGGCCACGAGCGGCCCGCACATTTAGGCGGCTTCTACGTTGTATAGTGCGATTGTTCATTCGTCAATAGCGGGCCGCCCTCCTGGCGACCCTTCCCGGCAAAGGAGCCTCTGTATGCCCCGTGATCTTTCGCTCGGTAACGGTGCCCTGTTGATCAACTTCGATCCCACCTATCAGTTGCGCGATGTGTATTATCCCCGCGTCGGCCAGGAAAACCAGACGGCGGGCCACCCCTGCCGCTTTGGTATCTGGGTGGACGGCCAGTTCTCCTGGACCACTGACGCCGGGTGGGAGCGGACCATGCACTATGAGCATGACACGCTCGTGACCGATGTTCACCTGACGAATGATGTGTTGGGGATCACCCTGCAATGCAACGATACGGTGGACTTCCACGAAGACGTGCTGCTGCGGCGCTGTATCGTGCTCAACCATCATCCCTTCCCTCGCGAAGTGCGCCTGTTCTACCATCACGACTTCCACCTCTACAGCACCGAAGTGGGCGACACCGTCTATTTTGACCCGCACACCAACACGGTGATCCACTATAAGCGGGATCGCTATGTCCTGATCAACGGCGGTGTGGTGGTCACCGATCCCACCAATCCCCAGGCGCTGCCCACCTTCAAGCAGGGCTTTGCCGGGTGGGCCACCGGGAAGAAAGAAGTAGCCGGGTCGGAAGGCACCTGGCGCGATGCCGAAGACGGCGTGCTGGGCGGCAACCCGATTGCCCAGGGGTCGGTCGATTCGACCGTCCAGATCAACCTCACCGTACCGCCGACCGGCCACCCCGGCACCCCCCCTGACGAGAATGCCCCCCTAGCCGATGGCCTGGCGACGGCGTTCGTCTGGATCTGCCTGGAGCAGGCCTACCGGCGGGTGGAAAAGCTCGATCAGCGGGTGCTGGAAAAGACGCCGATGGTGCTGCTGACCCGTACCCACGACTACTGGCACCTGTGGGCCAACGAGCAAGACTATGATTATGGCGAACTACCCGACCGGTTGGTGGACCTATTCAAACGCAGCCTGCTGGTCGTACGCACGCAGATCGACAACGGCGGGGCGGTGATCGCCGCCAACGACAGCGATGTGGTGACCTATGGGCAGGATACCTATTCCTACATGTGGCCCCGCGATGGTGCGCTGGTCACCTACGCCCTGATCCTGGCCGGGTATCGCACCACGATCCGCCACTTCTTCGACTTCTGTTCGCAGGTGATCAGCGATGACGGCTACTTCTTGCACAAGTACAATCCCAACGGCAGCCTGGCCTCGTCGTGGCATCCGTGGGAGGTCGATGGTAAGGCGCAACTGCCGATCCAGGAGGACGAGACGGCGCTGGTGGTCAGCTCCCTCTGGCAGTGGTTCCAGCACGCCCGCAACGTGGAGGATGTCAAGCCCTGGTATCGTTCGCTGATCATCGCCACTGCCGACTTCATGGCCGACTACCGCGACAAGGAGACGGGCCTGCCCCAGGAGAGCTATGATCTGTGGGAGGAACGGCGCGGGGTGCTGGCCTGGACGGTGGGGGCGGTTTATGCTGGGCTGAACGGGGCGGCCAACTTTGCCGATGCCTTCGGTGAAACCGCCGCCGGGACCAAGTATCGCGACGCCGCCAACGGGATCAAAGCGGCAGTCGAACGCTATATGTACCACAACGAGTTAGGCCGCTTCGTGCGGATGGTGACCTGCCAGCCCGACGGCACGATGGCGCAAGACCTGACCCTCGATTCGAGCATGATCGGCCTCTTCTATTTCGGCATGTTCCCCGCCGATGACCCGCGCATCATCCGCACGATGGAGGCGATCCGCGACAAGCTCTGGGTGCAGACGGCGGTCGGTGGGATGGCCCGCTATGAGAACGATCACTACCAGCAGCAGAGCGACGCAGTGCCGGGCAACCCCTGGTTCATTTGCACGCTGTGGCTGGCCCAGTGGATGATCGCCAAATCCTGCACCGAGGCCGATCTGGCCGAGGCGCTACCGCTGCTGAACTGGGTGGCCGACCGCGCCCTGCCCAGCGGCATCCTGGCCGAGCAGGTCCACCCGTTCACCGGCGCGCCCCTGTCGGTCTCGCCCCTCACCTGGAGCCATGCGACGTATGTGGCAACTGTGGTAGAATACTTAGACAAGAAAGCGGAACTGAGCGCCGACCCCGAGACCGGCACCCCGCTCTATTTCCGCGAACGGCGCAGTATTCGCACGCAGCACCAGCACCACGCGACGATCAAGAAAATCGGGGTGGCCGCGCCGCCCCGGCCCGAAGATCCCCAGACCTGATCCCTGGCACGGTGGCCCGCCCGTTCTGACCGGCCCAGCCGCAGTGCCTGCCGGTTGTTCGTAAGGCACAGAAAGGGGGCACTATGGAGCGGTTACGCATCGCCAGCACCGTGCTGGAATTGCGCCAGGGCGACATCACCCAGGTGGCGGCGGATGCCATCGTCAATGCGGCGAACAGCGCCCTGGCCGGGGGCGGCGGCGTAGACGGCGCGATCCAACGGGCGGGCGGCCCCAGCATTCTGGAAGAATGCCGCCGCCTGGGAGGGTGCCCCACCGGCAGCGCGGTGCTGACCGGTGCGGGCCTCCTCCCGGCCAAGCACGTCATCCACGCCGTTGCCCCGATCTACAGTGGCCGCCATGAGGGCCACGACGCGCACCTCTTGCGCAGCGCCTACACCAGCAGCCTGCGCCTGGCCGAGAGCGTGGGGGCCACCACCATCGCCTTCCCTTCCCTGGGCACCGGGGCCTATGGCTACCCGCTTCAGTTGGCCGCCCCCATCGCCCTCGGTACCGTCGCCGACCACCTCTGGGCGGGCAGCGGCCTGACCCAGGTGATCTTCGTCCTCTTCTCCGCCCACGCCTACACCGTCTACGCCCAGGTCCTCAAGCAAATGGCCGCCGCAGGGGAATAACCCCGATCCCGAAGATCAGCCCCGGACGGAGCGACAGAGGGTAGCCCCCATAGGATCAGGGGACCAGGATCACCGCGAATCGTAAGCCCCGGA